>NZ_QOBB01000088.1:0-56848 GCF_024704855.1 Burkholderia sp. HAN2018
GCTGCGCCGGCCACGCCCGCCACGCATCGCCGGCTGCGCGACACGCTGCACGCGCTCGTCGGCCTGCGCCTGTCGCTGTATCCGGCCGCGGCGGGGCAGCCGCCGCAGGCGCCCGACGGAGCACGCGCATGATCCCGCTTTCCCATCCGTCTTTCCGACCGCGACCATGATCGGCGAAATCGACATCTTCGGCGTATTCGTGCCGGCCCCGCTCGTGCTGATGCTGATCGCCTACCTGATCAACATCGTCGTGCGCGCCGTGCTCGAGCGCGTCGGCTTCTACCGCCTCGTCTGGCACCGTTCGATCTTCGACCTCGGCATCTACGTGTTCGTGTTTGCCGCCGTCGTGATCGTTTCCCACCATCTCGTGGCTAGCTAACCGTGAAAAAAACCTGGCTCTCGGCAGGGCAAATCCTGCTTACCCTGATCGTCGTCGTCGTGGCGGCCGTCGTGCTGTGGCGCATCGTCAACTACTACATGTTCTCGCCGTGGACCCGCGACGGTCACGTGCGCGCCGACGTGATCCAGGTCGCGCCGGACGTGGCGGGCCTCATCACGTCGGTGCACGTCGCCGACAACCAGGAGGTCAAGCGCGGCCAGGTGCTGTTCGTGATCGACCAGGCCCGCTACACGCTCGCGGAACGCCTCGCCGAAGCCACGCTCGCCCAGCGCCGTGCGACGCTCGCCCAGGCGAAGCGCGAATACGCGCGCAACCTGCAGCTCGGCAACCTGGTCGCGAGCGAACAGGTCGAGGAAAGCCGCACGCGCGTCGAACAAGGTGACGCCGCCGTCGCCGATGCGCAGGTGTCGCTCGACACCGCGAAGCTGAACCTCCAGCGCACGACGATCGTCAGTCCCGTAGACGGCTACCTGAACGACCGCGCGCCGCGCATCGGCGAATACGTGCCGGCCGGCCGCGCGGTGCTGTCGATCGTCGACCGCAATTCGTTCCGCGTCGACGGCTACTTCGAGGAAACCAAGCTGCGCGGCATCCATATCGGCCAGCCGGTCGACATCATCGTGATGGGCGAACCGCATACGCTGCGCGGCCACGTGCAGAGCATCGTCGCCGCGATCGAGGATCGCGACCGCACGCAGGGTGCGAACCTGCTGCCGAACGTGAACCCGGCATTCAGCTGGGTGCGTCTCGCGCAACGCGTGCCGGTGCGCGTCGTGCTCGACGAAGTGCCCGACGATTTCCGCATGATCGCGGGCCGCACCGCGACCGTCTCGATGCGCGAAGCCGACACGCGCCGCAACGACAACGCGAAGCCGGCAGGCGCCGGCACGGCGTCGGCCGTCGCGCCGGGTTCGACGGCTTCCGCCACGGCCGCCAGCGCAACGGGAGCATCGCAATGAAGCGGCATGGACTGCGCCTCGCCGCGACGCTCGCACCGCTTGCGCTGGCACTCGGCGCGTGCAAGTCCGTCGGCCCCGATTACACGCTGCCGCAGCAGGCGTACGTGAATGCGCCGCTCGCGAACCACGCGCTCGACGATGCGAACAGCACGCTCGTGTCGCGCGACGCCGTGCCCGGCAACTGGTGGCAGCTCTACGACGATCCCGTGCTCAACGCGCTCGTGCGCGATGCACTGAAGTCGAACACCGACCTGCGCGTCGCCGCGGCCAACCTCGCGCGCTCGCGCGCGGCGCTGGAAGTCGCGAGCCAGCAGGGCGGCTTCTCGGGCGGCGCGGAAGCCGCCGTGCAGCGCGCGCAGGAATCGGCCGAGCAATACCTGCTCGAGAACAAGCTGCCGGTCGTCAACGAAGGCGCGGTCGGCATCAATGTGTCGTACGAGATCGACCTGTTCGGCAAGCTGCGGCGCGGCGTCGAAGCCGCGCGCGCGGACAGCGAGGCCGTCAGGGCCGCCGGCGACCTGGCGCGCATCACGGTCGTCGCCGACGTCGTGCGCGCGTACGTCGAATCGTGCTCGGCCGGCGACGAGCTGGCCATCGCGAAGCAGTCGCTCGCGCTGCAGAAGCAGCGCGTCGCGCTGTCGCAGCGGCTGCGCGATGCCGGGCGCGGCAACCAGACCGACGTGACGCGCGGCGTGACGCAGGTGCGCACCCTCGCCGCCGATATCCCGCGCTTCGAAGGCCGCCGCAAGGTCGCGCAATACCAGCTCGCCGCGCTGCTCGCGCGCTCGCCGGCCGACCTGCCGAAGGCCGTCGCCGAATGCGAGCGCCTGCCGAAGCTGCGCCAGCCGATTCCGATCGGCGACGGTGCCGCGCTGCTGCGCCGCCGCCCGGACGTGCGCGAAGCCGAGCGGCAACTCGCCGCCGCGACCGCGCGCATCGGGGTGGCAACCGCCGCGCTGTACCCGTCGATCAGCATCGGTGCGTCGGCCGGCTCGGTCGGTGTCGCCGCCGACCTGTTCTCGTCCAACACGAATCGCTGGTCGTTCGGCCCGCTGATCAGCTGGTCGTTCCCCGTCAACGGCCAGCGTGCGCGAGTGCGCGAAGCCGAAGCCGCGACGGGCGGCGCGCTCGCGCACTTCGACGGTGTCGTACTGAACGCGCTGCGCGAGACGCAGTCGAGCCTCGCGACCTACGCGGCCGACGTGCAGCGCACGGAAGCACTGCGCACGGCTTATGAATCGGCACGCAGTTCCGCCGACGAAACGCATCGTCTCTATGTGGCCGGCCGCGAGTCGTTCATCTCCGACCTCGACGCGACGCGCACGCTGACGAGCGTGCAGGCGCAGGTGGCGGCAGCCGAAGGCCAGGTCGCGGCCGACCAGGTGCGGCTCTTCCTCGCGCTCGGCGGCGGATGGGATGACGATACGGCATCCGACGCGTCGAAACAGATATCGAAACAGACGCCGAAGCCGGCACCCGCAAGCGGTGCGTCGGCGGCCTCGGCCGCCGTGACCGCAGCCGAGTAACCTGCCGGTGAAGAACGGGGAGCGCGTTTGCCGCGCTACGCGCGCCGTCCGCTGATCAACTCGCCGGGTGACGCGCGCGCGGCCAGCCTGGGCTCTCCGGAAACGTCCGACGCATGGCGCCCCGGGCAGCCGTGCGACCGCGCGCAACCGTAATGCCGGGCATCGCAAACCCGAGCCGCATTGGGCCGGCATTGAAGGTAAACTCGTCCGCACTTTTCCGTCTCTTACTCGCCGCCCGCCGGGCGGTTCATTTTCCGGAGATCCATCATGCGAACCAGCGCCCGCAACCATTTCGCCGGCCAGGTCAGCGCCGTCAAGGCCGGTGCCGTCAACGACGAAATCACGCTCCGGACGCAGGACGGCCTCGACATCGTCGCCGTGATCACCCACGGCAGCGCGGCTTCGCTGGGCCTCGCGGCCGGCTCGAAGGCGTTCGCACTCGTGAAGGCGTCTTCGGTCATCGTGATGGTCGACGTCGACAGCAGCAAGGTGTCGGCCCGCAACTGCGTCGCGGGCACCGTATCGTCGGTCACGAAAGGCGCGGTCAATTCGGAAGTCGTGGTCAAGGCCGCGGGCGGCGCCGAGATCGTCGCGATCGTCACCAACGACAGCGTCGATCGCCTCGGCCTCGCGAGCGGTACGGCTGCGTCCGCGATCTTCAAGGCATCGAGCGTGATCGTCGGCGTCGAGTGAACGCGTGACGATCGTGATGGCGATGGCGATCCGTTTGGCATCGCGCATTCGTGCGGATCATGCGGATCGCACCGTGCGGCTGTCGCGCCGATGCCGACGATGACCGCCGCGTTCGATGACGCTCGACAACGGGCGCTGCAGTCGCTGCTGTCCGCAGCCGCAAACGCCGACACGCCCGACGCACGCCTGTTCGGCACGCTCGTTGCGGCACGCGCGCGCCGCAACGACCTCGGGCTGCTCGGCCTGTCTCATCCGCAACTGGCCGCCGTGCTGACGCGGCAGTTTCCGCGCCTGCCTGCGGCCGACGCCGCGGCTCTCGTGCCGACAGCCGCGACAGCGCTGCTGCCATCCACCCACGCTGCGTTTGTCGCGACGCTGCACGCGCGGCTGATGGACGACGCGAATCCCGCCGTCGACCGCGACGACGCCGGCTGTCTCGCGTCGATCGTCGCGCACGCCTGCCTGCGCCCCGATCATCTGTGGCGCGATCTCGGGCTCGACGGGCGTGACGCTGTATCCGCGATGCTTGGTCGCTATTTCCCCGCGCTTGCCGCACGCAACGTCGCTCACCTGCGCTGGAAGAAATTTTTCGCGCAGGAAGTGGCGGCATCGCTCGATGTGCCGCCGGGCCCGGCGCCAGGGTGCCCGGGCTGTGAGGATTTCGGCTTCTGCTTTCCTCAAGCGCGATAGTCGCCACAGTAACCCGTGCTGCCGATTCGATTCGTCGCATCGCCATTCGAAGAAGCCGCGTTGGCCGACATTGCGCCCCCCAGCCTGCCGGCGTGCGGTTTCGAAGCCGCCTTCCGCTTCTACGAAAAAACCGGGATTCGCTGAAACCTGGCACGACTGCGGCTGGATACACATCGAGCACCGCGACCCGTTGCCGGAATTCCATCCGCATCGCAAATTCAATGCGGCGACGAGTTGGTTCAGTCGCCGCTTCCGGCTCGCGAACTTCCGCACGCTCTTAGACGACGTGCTCGCAGCCGGCATTCCCGAACAAACGACCGGTTGACCGCGCGCACCGGCCCACGCACAGAGCCTGGGGCGGCAGAGTCGGCTCACCGATCGATCCGGACAGATTGCCGCCCCAGTTGATCCAGAGCGAAGACCAGGCTCGTCCCCGTTGTTGCGACCGCGACCCGGCAGCGCTGCCAACAGATGCGAGCGCGATGCAGCGCATGCCCCATAAACGGTTACCTTACGCGCCGCTTCGTCCGCCGTTCGTGGCACGGTCAATGCCGGTGTCGGTGATGAATGTCCGGAAAATGCGCATGGCTGTGCGTGATCGGCAGATGCACGTGCGGATGCGTGTGCGGTTCGTTGCCGTCATACGTAAAGTCGTGCGCATGCTGGTGATGTTCGTCGTGCCGATGGGGGTGCGTGTGCTCGAGCCGCTCGTGCGTATGCGTGTGTTCATGCCGCTCGCGAACGTGCAGCCAGATACCGAGCGCCATCAGCACGGCAGCGATCCAGAACGCCGCGGGCGGCAGCGCGGGCCAGATCAGCAGCGACAGCACGACGCCGAACAACGGCGCGATCGAGAAATATGCGCCCGTGCGCGCGCTGCCGAGATGACGCAGCGCGACGACGAACAGCACGAGGCTGATCCCGTAGCCGCCGAGCCCCGTCAGCATCGCGGCGGCCGTGACCGGGAGAGCCGGCAGCGTCGCGCCGGTCGCCAGCGCGATGCCGATGTTCACGGGCCCTGCAATCAGCCCCTTCACGCACGCGATGACCATCGCATCGTTCGCGGCCACCTTGCGGGTCAGGTTGTTGTCGATCGCCCAGCACAGGCACGCGCCGACAATCAGCAACGCGCCGACCGGCACACCGGCCCGACCTGGCATCCACGACAGCAGCGTGCCGCCGGCGACGATCGCGACCATCCCGAGGAACACTTGCGTATCCACGTTCTCGCGAAACACCACCCATGCGATGACGGCCGTCAGCACGCCTTCGAGATTGAGCAGCAACGCGCTCGTCGCCGCTGGCGTGCTCGATAGCCCGAGCATCAGCAAGGCCGGCCCGGCCACCCCGCCCGCCGCGATCGCGCCGGCCAGCCACGGCAGGTCGGCGCGCTGCAGCGGCGCGGCGTCTGCGGCCGGTGCGTGACGGTTGTGCAGGCGGCGAAGCAGGATACCGATACCGAGCCCGACGCCGCTGCCGAGATAGAACAGACCGGCGACCATGAACGGCGACATCGCGCCGATCAGCGCCTTGGCAAGCGGTGTCGCGGCGCCGAACAGCGCGGCAGCGGTGAGCGCGACGAGAATCGCGGAATGTCTCGAGTGCATGATCGGACTGGATTGACGTTGAATGGCGCCGGTAGCGGCTTCGGGTTGTGTCGCAGTTGGCGTTCAGTACCTTTCTGAATGCAAGCTGCATCGCACCCGTCAACTTGCGAACGAACCGACGTGCCCCGGCGAGATTATCGCGCGTCAACGTGTCAGGACGACCGGGCGCGAGCGCTCACGCCGTGTCGATGCTTCCGGCATTGCGCCATTTTAGGAAACCGAATTAACTGGATGAAGCGTCGTCGCGTTCCGGACATGCGTACCGTCCACGCGCAAACGACACAGTCGAGACATCGCGCGTGCAGCACCGATCGACGAACTTTCTTCGTCCGGTTGCAGGGTCTGTTCGAGGCGGGATAGATAAGAACCCGGCGCGTCAGGCGCCGGTGGGAGGAGTCCTGACCTGCCTCTGTCGAGGCAGGTCAGTCAGTCGTGTCGTTCGCCGCAGGCGATGTGCATGCGGGTCAGCGCCGCGCGGCATGCAGCCGCGCGGTGCCGGTTACTCGTTTCCGGCCGTTTGCTGCTCGACCTGCGGCACTGCGTCGGCTTGCGCTTCCACGTTCGCCGGTTGCGGCTCGGCGGCCGCCTCGGCCTGCTGCTCGGCCTTCGGCTGCTGCTGCTCGGCCTTCGGCTGCTGCTGCGCGCCCTTGGCGGATTGCGCCGCGCCCTTGCCGGGGCGGCGAGCCTTCAGCCGGCGCGCCCGCGCTGCGTCGTCATGCGTGACGCGCCCCGCTTCGTTGCCCTGCAGGTCGACCCGCACGGCATCTTCGACGAGGCACGACCAGTAGCGGTTGCCGCGGCACCACGTCGACATCGCTTCGCGCAGTTCGGCTTCGTTGAGCCCGACGGCCTGTGCTTCGCGCGCGAGGTCGTCCCAGATGCCAACCTTGAGCGGCACTTTGGGGGCCGGATTCTTCGGGAACGCACGCGGAAACTTACGCTGCAGTTTGCCGATCGCAACGATGACCGGATCGACCGGCGCCGACGGCTTCGCCGATGCAGGCTTCGCGCGATGCGGTGCTTTGCCGCCGGCCGCAGCCGGCTTGGCGCCACGCTGCGGCTGGTCGCCGGACTTCGGCTTCGCGCCGGTGTCCGCCGGCGCTGCCGGCCGCTTCGCGTTGCGCTCCTGCTTGGCCTTCGCTGCGAGCTGCGCCCGCAATTCGGCAAGTTGTTCAAAACCCATAAATTCAATCCACCAGGAATATAAGGTGTGGTTCGTGCGGTCACGCCGCGCGGCGCACCAGCTTCGCCGCCATGCGTGCGACCCGTCTGCCGCCGAGGCGGAACACTACGGGGCCGCATCGCGCACGCCACTCTGTTTTCAGGCACCCGGCCACGATGCCGGACAAGGCAGGAGTGGAAGTATACCGGTACGCGCGACGGCCGGTTGACTCACTGGTCTGCATTGACCCGATTCGGGGTACCGGAAATGCATCCGTACGGTCGTGTTGCGCATTATATGGATACGTCTCCGGAAGTCACGTCGTTCACCCTCGTCGGCGGAAATCGGGGCCATCTTGCGCGCCGCGATTGCCCCGGCGGCGGCACTGGCCGACGCCCCACGAGAGGTATTCCGCCTTGGCGGCGCCGCCACGATCGTGCCGCATCGATGCGCCGCGAACCTCGGTCGCCATTCGCGATCCCGGGCGGCGCCGTCGGTTGCGTGTAAATCGACGATTGCGCCAATGTGAAGCACCCGGCGACGGATCGGCGCGTGTGTCGCGGCATGCGAATGCCTCCGTCGATCGCATCGATATCCATACTCGACTCGTTGCGTCCGCATCGATCCCGTCGCCTACGAAGATGCCGAAAAGTGCGTAGTATGGCCGGATCGATGGCGGCGGCGGTATCCCTCGGCCCCTTTCGCTGCGCACCGGGCCAGCCGTCGACATCTCGCTTGCCGGCGAAAAGAACCGGTTGCACGAAACGGAGCAGATACATGGTTCCCCCACATGACATCCCGCACGACGGCATCACGCGCGAGGAAATACACCACCGGCAGATCGACATGCGCGGCTATCGGCGCAGCGACGGCCAGTTCGAAGTAACAGCCTGCCTCGCGGATCGCAAGACTTTCGATTTCGCACCGCCGGGCGGCACCCGGACGGTCGCTGCGCTGTCGCCGATCCACGACCTCGGCGTGACATTGGTCTTCGACGCCGACATGATCGTCCGCGGCGTATCCACGTTCCTCCGGTCACATCCGTATGCGCAGTGTCCGGGTGGCGGCGACTCGCTGCAGGCGCTCGTCGGATTACGCATCGGCGCCGGCTGGAACAGCGAGGTTCGCAAGCGCCTGCCGTCCTGCGATACGTGCACGCACCTGAAGGAATTGCTCGGCCCGATCGCCACCACGGCCTATCAGACAATGGTCGGCATGCGGAGGTCATCGCTCGAGGAGCGCGACAGCGACGGAAAGCCGCTCAAGATCGACAGTTGCCATGCATATGGCGCATCGCGCGATCTGGTGAAACGCCTTTGGCCCGAATACCACCGGCCTTCGGCGCAAACAAAAGGCAGCTAAGCGCCAGGCAGTCGCGCCAGTCCAGTGCCCGCACCGCAGGATCGGTACCGCACCGGTGTGCACGCGTCATGTGCACGAACGTACTTCGGTCCGGCCTCACGCCGACCGGCCGAGGCTGTCGGCGGCCTGAGTGATCAGAAAACGCCCAGTGCAAGTCCCGCTGCAAGACCTGCGCCCAATTCGGCGCAGCGCGCGAGATCGTCGCCGTCGATCGTCTTGGCCGCGAGGATGCGTTCCGGCGTCTGCGCGTGCGTACAGACGATCAGGCCCGGTGCCACGCTCTTCAACCGCCAGCCCGTCGCGATCCGGTCGATCTGGCGCAAGGCGTTCTGTCCATCGCTTCCCGCGCAGATCATCACCGCATACGGGCGGCCGTTCACGCGATCGAGCGCCGCGTAGTAGCAGCGGTCGAAGAAATCCTTCATCAGCCCGGACATCGCCGCGAGATTCTCAGGTGTCGCAAACAGATAGGCATCGGCGTCCAGCACATCGTCTGCGCTCGTCGCGTCCGCGCGCTGCAGCCTGACGTCGACGCCGGATTGCTCGCGCGCCGCGCCGGCAGCCGCTTCGGCCATCTGTTGCGTGCCTCCGGTCATCGTGTGATAGACGATCAACAGTGTCTTCATGCGTCGTCACTCGCTTTCGGCTTCAGGTAAGCCGGTAGCATCGCCGGGTTCCGCTGGATGGCCAGCAATCATATGAGGCGGTTCTGCATCCGTGGATCTGCCGGTTTGCCGGCTCGTCGGGCCAGGGCGCGCGTCGAACATGCGCATTGCGCCGGCCTCGCTTCGCGCATGATCGACCGGATGCACGATCAGTCCGCTGCGGCGCGTGATGCGTCGGGGTCTTCCGGTCGCGCGTAGTACGCGAGAAACATGTCTGCGGCGGATTCCGCGACTTTTAGTTGCTCCGGCGCCGCGAGTGGCGGCTGACCCATCGTGATCTGCGGCCAGAACGCGAATGCCTTCACGACACCGTGCAGCTGATGCGCGGCAAACACCGGATCGGTGACCGACAGGCGTCCGGCCGCCGCGGCCGTTCGCACCCAGACGGTCATGTCTTCCTCGCGCTCGCCGAGACGCTCGACCATGTCGCGCGCGCGTTCCGGCGAATGGATGGCCGCACCGATCGCGACACGTGCGAGCGCGAGAAATGCCTCGTCGCCGAGCAGGCGCATTTTGCGCTCCAGCAACGCGAGCAATTGCTCGCGCAGCGGCACGTCGGAACGATAGGTTGGCGAGCTGCCGGTTCGAGTCGCATCCCACAATTTTTGCAGGATCGCGGCGAACAGCGTTTCCTTGCCCGGAAAGTGGTTGTAGACCGTGCGTTTCGACACGTCCGCGCGCGCGGCGATTCGATCCATGCTGGTCGCGTCGTAACCCGACGCGAGAAATTCCTCGATGGCCGCGTCGACGATGGCCGCGCGCTTTCGATCGGTCAGGCGCTGAGGGGGAGTGCTGGTATCCATTCGGAAATTTTACACCGCGTAGTTTACTTACCCAAAAAATAAACTACACTGTTTAGTGTACTTTATTCTCCGGACGAACCTACATGGCATCGCCTCTCGTTTTGATTCATCGCATTCTGGGTTTTGCGGCCGCCCGACGCGGCCGCACGCTGTCTGGCGGCTCGCCGCAGCACAATGGCGAGCGCTTCAGCAATGTCGCGCCCCGGCCGGCCGAGGGGTTGGGCAAGACACTCGGCATCGCGTGGAACATGCTGTTCAACAAGCCGCGCAATACCGTGCCCGCAGGGATGCTGCCCGTCGATTCGCTGACCCGGGCGGAACTCGACGCGGCCGCCGATCGCAGCCTGTACCGGCTCGGCCATTCAACGCTGCTGCTCAAGCTGCGCGGCGAATTCTGGCTAACCGATCCCGTCTTTGCCGAGCGCGCGTCGCCGTTTCGTCGCGTCGGCCCAAAGCGCTTCCATGCGCCTCCGATCGCACTCGAAGATCTTCCGCCGCTGCGCGGCGTGATCCTGTCGCACGATCACTACGATCATCTCGACCGCGACACGGTGCTCGCGCTCGCGGCAACCACCGGTGTGTTCGTGACAACGCTGGGTGTCGGCGACCGCCTGATCGAGTGGGGAATCGACGCGAAGAAAGTCCGTCAGCTCGACTGGTGGCAGAGTGTCGACGAAGCCGGCTTGACGCTGACCGCCACGCCTGCCCAGCATTTTTCCGGGCGCAGCCTGTTTGATGGCAACAGCACGCTGTGGGCATCCTGGGTCATCGTCGACGACGACTTGCGCGTGTTCTTCAGCGGCGACACGGGCTACTTCGATGGTTTCCGGACGATCGGCGAGCGCCTCGGGCCGTTCGACGTCACGCTGATCGAAACAGGCGCATACGATGCGCAATGGCCGTACGTCCACATGCAGCCGGAAGAAACCGTGCAGGCGCACATCGATTTGCGCGGACGCTGGCTGGTCCCGATCCACAATGGCACATTCGATCTCGCGATGCACCGCTGGCAAGAACCGTTCGAGCGCGTCACGGCGCTGGCGATCGTGCGTGGCGTCGAACTGTCGACGCCCAGGATGGGCGAGCGCCTCGCTCTGGACGAGCCGCATCGCGGCGAGCGGTGGTGGCGCACTGTGGACGAGCGCGCGCCATCCGTTGCCACGAAATCACGCCGCTGGCCACTTTGCACGTCGCAAGCGACGAAGTAGGTACACCGGACATTGCGCATTTTCCCGGGAGCGCGGCAACGCCGAGCCTCCGGGAAGCTCGTTTCCGGCGTACCTGCATGTCGATGGGCCCGCCTGTAGACCCGATTACCCGAGTAGAGAAGTCATGCATCCGGCACCTGCCCCATACTCCCCCGGCCAACAGGTCGACGCCGCCACCATTGCTGCATTCAACCCCGTCTCTCCCCGATCGACCCGCCAGAGCCGGGAGAGCGACCTGCGGCTGACACTCGCAGAGCGCGTCGCGAGGTGGACGGACGGTGTTGACCACCTCACCACGGCCATTCCGAACCTGAGCCTCCATCGAAGGGAGACACCGACGCAGCCGATGGACTGCATGGTCGAGCCAAGCTTCGGGCTCGTCGTCCAGGGCACGAAGCGGATCATTCAAAGCGGCGATGTGTATCTATGCGATGCCAACCGTTTTCTGATCACGTCGCTCGACTTGCCTGGTTCAACGCAGGTCATCGAAGCCAGCCGAGAAACGCCGTTTCTCGGGATCGGGCTCAAGCTTGATTTTCGCGTCATGGCCGAACTGATGGCGCAGGTCGCACCGGATCATGAGGATGCCCCCGCAGGTCGCGGCCTCGTCGTCGGCGATATGACCGAACCGCTCTACGACGCAGTCAACCGGTTGCTGGCGTTGCTCGATGATCCCAACGCCATTGCAGTTCTCGCTCCGTACGTCGAGCGGGAAATCTATTACCGGCTACTGACGAGCGGCCAGGGTGGCCGCCTGCGTCAGATTGCGTCCGCCGGCAGCAAGGGCAACCGCGTGTCGCGGGCGATCCAGTGGTTGCGAACCCATTACGACGAGTCGCTGCGAGTCGACGATCTGGCGACGCAGGTTCAGATGAGCAGTTCGACTTTCCATCACCACTTCCGCCTGCTCACTGGCATGAGTCCGCTGCAGTACCAGAAATGGATACGACTCAACGAAGCACGTCGGCTGATGCTGTCCGAGCGACTCGACGCCACGTCGGCATCGTTCCGGGTTGGATATGCGAGCCCGACCCAGTTCAACCGCGAATACAGTCGGCTGTTCGGCAATTCGCCGCGAAGAGATATCGATAACCTGCGCAGCGGAACGGATGTCGTTCTGTCGGTGGCGGCAACTTACTGATCGCCGGAGTCGTACCGAAGATGCAGGATACCGATTTTGGCGGTATCCGCAGAATGGTTGGATCGGTTCCACGCTTGGTCCGGGCGAGTCACACGCTTGCAGCGGGACGCGCGCCTCTCGATTTCTTGCCGACTCAGGACTGACGGCTCGGCGGCCGCCTGGCGACTTGTAATCGAATATCGAGTGATGCGTGACTGCCCCTCGAAGTCGGATGTTTCCCCCAACTCGCGAGCAAAGTACAGATACAAGCAGTTCGTTCCATGCCGCTCTCATGAGCCGGTGATGACTTCGCCCCCCTCTTCAACGACCAAGTCCCTTGGCGGCCTTCCCAGCGCTCGGCCAAAAATTCTTTGGCGCCGGGATTCTCGCGTCACTCTGTAATCCAACGAGTTGAGCAACCAATGCGAGTTGTCACGTGACAACTCGCGCCGATTATTGGCGCGGACATCCGATCAGAGACTCGACAGCGTGTCGCGGTGTATGTGATCCGCGGAATTCGATTTGTCTCAGCTACCTGGGCGGGCCACATAAATCTCAAACACTACATAATACGTATCAATAAATACAAATCGACGCGTCTTTATGCACGCTGTCGGACGCTGGGCACGAAATGATCATGCGCCCCCATTTAAAGGCGCAATCTTGTCGGTATTGCGTGAAACAACATGAAGAATATTGCGCAACTCGTTGCTGGATAAGGACTTCCACGAGCATCGAATTTCTCGGAATTGTTTCACGATCTGGCCCGTTTGAGTTATCACGCGACCTTCAATCTGGGGTTTGTCGCAAATCGGAGCCTCGCACACGCGGCTGTCGCGCAAACGCTGCTACTGCGCCGGCGGGAACGGGGTAGGTACGACAAAGCCTCGCCCTCCCCTGCTGGCTAACGTTCGATGAAGATGAAACTGAACGTCCCCCAAAAAATGGGGACATATCAATGATGCTTACCGTATGCGCTCGGAGTGCTGTTTCAGTAAGCGGGCCCCACCATTTTTCAGGGGTATGAATGCAGATTGTCGGCGACGAAGGGGCGGAATCTGCGATCAATCGATGCATCAAACTCTTCGATACTGTGTGTGCCGACCGACGTGCAGGGCAACATGCCTTCAACACACATGCTCCTCAAACAACACTCCAGTTGTCACGTAACAACTCAGCAAACAACCGCCCCCTCCGGAGAATGGCCTTTCGCGACGAGCCAACAGTGACGAATCATCCCTTTACCGATCTATCTGTTCAATCAGCGGGGTTTGGTCGCAACAGGGATCAAAAACGACTCAGAGCGGTCGTTGCCGGACGTTCTGGGTCGATTGTCACGTGACAACTCACCTCGCTGCGAGGTAATCGTGCGAAACCAACGATCGAATATTGAAATGATCTCACCGAGGTCGTAACCGCGATCTATCCAAAGATTTCTCGGTGTCGGACCGCATCGAAAAGTGCCAAATTTCTACGTCTTGTCACGTGACAACTGAGCTTCCCGACGACATTCTCTAAGCCGACCTACCGGAGTCACTAAGAGTTTTGCCGAGAGCTCCGCAAGATCAAGCGGCCAGCCTCCAAGGCGTCAATCCGTCACCACCGTTAAAGCTCGTCGAACTTTCCCGCGATCTTTGTACGTGCATTTCGAGCAAGATCGTCGATTTTATTTTTACTCGATCATCGCCCATCGCTGACTCGTTAGCCATTCGGCTACTTGTCACGTGACAACCCAATCGGTCACTAAGACATACATCGCATCGACGGCTTTTTCTGGACATTTAGATAATAACTGCATATATTACGCAAAACTCCGTGGAGGAATTTAATGGCTTTCAAGATCGCCGTCAGTAATCAAAAAGGTGGGACTGGGAAGACAACCATCTCCGTCAATATCGCGGCTGCGTTCGAAGCAGGCGGCAATAAGGTCGCCCTGATCGATGCTGACCCTCAAGGCACGTCCGTCCGGTGGGTAACGAGCGGCGAGAACACGCTGCCGATGACGGTGCTTTCGCTGGCCCCTGCCGGCCGCGGCATTGGCGGTGAAATCAAAAAACAAGACGCGAACTTCGATGTGATCGTCGTCGACTGCCCCGGTAACCTCGAAGATCCGCGAATCGCATCGGTACTCGAAGTTGCCGATTTCTGCCTTGTGCCGCTGTCGCCGTCGCCTGCCGATCTCTACAGCACCGTCGCGATGATCCGCATGATCGAATCGATGCGATCCGTCCGTAACCCAAATCTGTCTTCCGCATTAATGCTGAATAGTGTTAATGGAAAAACTAAAATGCGTGAAGAAATTTTAAAAATTCTAAGAGCAGAAGAAATAGGGGAGCATCTGCTCGACAGCCAGATCGCGCAACGCGAGGTCTACCGTCAGACGTTTGCACTCGGCACCACGATCCATCATCACAATCGGTACCTGAAGGGCCTGAAAGAAGCCCGAGCGGAAATCGAAAAGCTGGTCACGGAAATGGCCCAATACATCGCGTCGACGCGCGCTACCGGAGCCGCCCATGGCTAAGGACACCTCGAAAGACAAGAAGCCGACCGGCAACCTGCATCTCGCAGCCGGCCTGCTGCGCGGGCTCGCGCAGGAAAATGCGGCACTCGAAACGCGGCTGCCCGAACCGGCGGCCGCACCGAGCACCATCGGCGAATCGGCGCCCGCCAGCGCTCCGCCCGCGGCCGCACCCGCTGGTACGGCCGATCTTGGCGCGCCACAGAAGGTGCTGGTCAAGGATTGCATTCCGAACCCGTTCAACCCGCGCGTGTTCTACTCGGAGTCGAGCCTGCACGAGCTCGCCCTGACGCTGAAACGGGAAGGGCAGATCGAGCCGATCAAGGTGACGCGGCTGCCGGAGTTTCCCGGCAAGCTCGTCGTGATCGACGGGCAACGCCGGCTTCGCGCGACGAGCATCAACGGCGACGAAACCATCAACGCCACGTTCCGCACCGATCACACGCCCGAGCAGCTCTACACGATCGCGTATCGCGCGAACCACGACCACGAACGCCAGACGATCTTCGACGATGCGGTCGCGTGGAAGCGTCTCCTCGACGAGAAGGTCTTTTCCGACCAGAACACGCTGGCGGAAAAGATCGGCAAGGACAAGGCATCGATCAGCAAGACGCTGTCGCTCAACGCACTCCCGAACACACTCCTTGAACGGATGGCGAGCGCGAACGACGTGGTCGGCCTGCAGGCGGCGTATTTCCTGAAGCTGATCTTCGAACGCCTGGGCGAACCGACGGCCGACCGGCTGCTGACGGCCGTGATCGACCGGAAAAAATCGGTTCGTGATCTCGAGAATTTCCTGCGTGCGCAAAGCGACGGCAGCAAGAAGGCAGGACGCACCCGTTACAGCGTCCGGCACGACTTCGCGCTCGAATCGCAAGCGATCGGTCAGTTGAAGACCTATCCGGACGGCCGCCTGGATCTGCAGCTCAAGGGCGTCGACGCATCGCACCAGGAGGCGCTCGCCGACAAGCTGAAGACCGTCATCGACGCGTACGTTGCCGAGCTGGCAACGGCTACGCAAAAGTAACGCGCGAAAAGCAGAAGGCCTCGCATCCGCGTTTCATCGCGAAGCCGGACGACGACGTCCGGCACGCGACGCGCACCCGGCTGCGAGGCCTCGTTCAGTTGCCTGCGAGACTGCTTTTCAGCAAGAATTCCAGCAAGTCGTCCGAGGTCGGTTCACCCCAAGTATCCAGCGCGAGCCATCGGAAGAAACTGGTCTGCGCGAGTTTGCTCGCCTTCTTCTTCGGCGACAGCGTCAAATCCTTCGAGCCTGCCACCGTCTCGTTGTAACGCTCGATCAGCTTGGTCTGGTCGTCGATCTCCAGTTCGCGGAAATACGCGCCTGCTTCCTCGACCTTCGCCGCCAGATATTTGTCGCGAATCTGTTCCTGCTTGCTCTGCGCGGATTCCTTCGCCGGTGCGGCCGCCTCCGTTCCCTGCCCGTCGGCCAGCGTATAGCCGTGCGTCAACGCCTTGCGGAAATACGCGGCCACGTTGTCGACCGGCGCCGCATTCTTCTT
The DNA here is from genome assembly GCF_024704855.1 of Burkholderia sp. HAN2018. Classification (NCBI taxonomy): domain Bacteria; kingdom Pseudomonadati; phylum Pseudomonadota; class Betaproteobacteria; order Burkholderiales; family Burkholderiaceae; genus Burkholderia; species Burkholderia sp. HAN2018. The sequence continues at coordinate 16,240 of NZ_QOBB01000088.1, forward strand.
CGTAGTCCGATTTAGCGTGTAGGCAATTGCAGCCTTGATGCGCTGCACGCCGTATTGCGTGATCAGCCGACGCGCTTCCGAACGCGGAATGCCGAACTTGGCGACCTCCTCGACCAGCGCTTCGTTCTTGACGTCGCCGTCCTCCACCGTATCGGCGCTCTGCTTGCGCGTCACCTTGAACTGGACGGCTTCCACGCTCCGGCCGGACTTGTGTTCGATTAGCTCGAGCGTGTGATCCGAAACTTCGTTCACCTCCTGAATGCACGGCACCAGGACCTTGCTCTTGAACAGCTTGTATTCCTTGTACGACTGCGACGCCTTGTCCTGGCCGAGAATGAGGTCACGAAATTTCGGTAGCGGGATCTTCGCGGTGATGCCGATTCCTTCATAGCGCACCGTGTTTTCCCACAACGCGAGCGAGTGCGACCGCCGGAACTCGCGGGCGATCCGCATATCGATCAATGCGTAGATCTCGGGGTTGAGCAACTCGCTGCGAATCTGGTCGGAGAAGCTGTACTTCAGCACCGATTGCTCAAGCTCCGCGCCGGCGAGGAGGCCTGACGCTTTCCAGACGGTCGATCGATCCGCGGCCAGATAGTCCCAGTTGACGACGGTACTGATCAGCGAGTTGACCGTGTCCTTCACGTATTTCGTGTTGTTGCTGTTCAACCCGCTCTCGTGCGAGAGCGACGCGATCGAGATCGAGAAGCTCGTCCGGCCCGGCTCGAACGCCTCCTGCCGAAGCGCGTTCTTGATCAGCGAGCTGAACATCTTGCGCTGCTGCAGCCCGATCTTCCCGGACTTGGGCGCGATATGAATCGCCTGGACCGCCTTGCGCAGCAAGTCGGGAGGCTCGGGTGTCTGAAACAACGAAACCTGTTTGTCTGAGCCTTTGCTTGCGGGCTTGCGCGGCATCGTAATGTCCGGATAAGGTCACCTTGTTGAGAGCGGACTTTATACCTTTTCGCGGCGAGGGGCAACGCCCTTGTTCCTGCTTTACTTGCACTATCTCGGCTAACCTTCAGATCCAAAAGGAAAATATTCGATCAGACGATCTTTGCGGGACCCCATATCCATCTACCTTTCGATCAAAATGCTTCCCACAAGCTGCTACCTTTCATACCCGGTCACGGAAACCCGGCACGGGATTTGCCCTCGCCAAGGTAACCATCCATGGGAAACAGATGTGCAGAACCGAGATCGTTGGGCACATTCATGGTGCCGTGCAGCACAGTCTCGTTTTCCTCCCATAACTTGCTACCTTCATCGATTCCCACAGGAGGGTACCTTTCAACCGGTCTTGATTGCATGGACGCCGCAGACAGCTCCCATAAACGGCAACCCTCTGGTTTCCCCATAAGAGGTTACCTGTCCGTGCGATCGATCCTGTCCATGGGAACCAACCACTGGAAAACCTGGAAAAAGGCAATCGGGCAGCCCCGGATGCCACCCATAACTGGGTACCTTTGAAGCGCCCCATAACCGGCTACCAAAGAAAAATCACTGTGCACTCAGGCGTCTAGGGATCAAAAAAATGCCCCATAAAAGGCTACCTACATGCGTTCCCATAGACGACTACCCAACGTGTTCGGTGGCCGATTTCCCATAACCGGGTACGCTTGCCCCATATCCACAACCCTGACTCCCCACAACCCGGTACCCCAAACCCCAAATCCACAGACCTGAAACCCCAGACCCTTACACCTGTGCTCCCATAAATGGGTACCGAACACCTGTCAAACCCTTGTGGGATAAGGCTGTGAGCCGTCTAAAAGTAGTTAAAGAAGTAAACGTCGTTAACAAAAGATGTAAACACACGTGCGCGTCCACAGAAAGACGAACCCCATAAACCGCTACCATTGAGTAGCCGTCTATGGTGTTACAGGCATCTCAAACCTTCGATTCAGGCCTGGGAAACAGTGGCCTGGCTCCTCGTTCCGCAAAGGTTCCAGGCCCAACAAGGCTTCCAGAAGAGGTGAGTACATACTCACATCGGCTGAAACGTAGAAACTTATGGGAGAAAAACGGGAGGAAACTGCCCGTTTCCAGGTACAGGTTCCCGTTTATGGGATCGAAAAACCGTCCCCGCAGCCTCGCGAATGAACGTTATCGACCGGCAAAGTCGATCGGCGACCGGAAACATAGATCTCTTCGGTTTCGTTCACAGCAGTTTGAAATCATCCGCTACGGCCGGCGAAGGAATTTTTGCACTCAGGCCTCCTTGTCTGTGAAGAAAGTTCTCCGATCGTTGGCTTGTGCTTCTGGCCAAACCTAGCCTGTCGGCTGTGCACAGAGGAAATCGACGCAACTCGCTTCGCCGCGGCCGGGGGCATCCAACTTTCTACCTTTCGCTCCATCAACCGAAAATCAATGCTGTGCCTCCCGTCGACAACGAGAGGCCTAGGAACGGCTTTCCTGAGATCAAGTAGGGGGCGGCATCATTTGCACGTTTCACCGGGTTCTGGGTCGATCCAGCATGCGTTGGGAGCCAACGTGAAGATGGGAGGGATCACGAGGCTCACCACAATCGAATTCGAGCGATGATCCCGAACATTCTCACCTTCCGACACTTTCGGATCTCGTAAAAGCCCACCGGCCTGACGAGGCCGCAGGTATCGGCATGCTGTGCGGGCGGTAATGCATCGCCACGATGCGTTGCGGCCATGGTCGCGGAATGAAAATCCTGTGTTTCGGACACGCCGTCCGATGCGTTCCTGCGCTGAATCGGCCGGATCACACGTCACGGCGACATCATTTCCACGGACCACATTCGCCCGACGACCGTGGTGACATCCGCGCGATGCCGTCAGCGCAATCAATCGTGAAGCGGTCCCTGCCGATGTCTTCACCGCTGTCAACGTCCACGCCTTTCGTCATACGGACCACACGGCGACCGTATTTGCCCACTAAGGCAGCCCCTGGGATCACAGTTCAGCGATGGGTTGCCTGATCGAACTGCAAACGCTGTGTACGATGCAATCGTGCTTGCCTTGATCTCCGTAACACCGAATCGTGGTCATTTATGGGAGGAACCCTCGCTTGAGCCACGTCGATCGGCAACGTGACACACAGTTCGACTGCTGCGACCGCGGTGATCGTGATTGGCCGAATGACGATCACGTCCAGGGTGAGCGTGCCGGCAACCCCGCCTATGAAACAGTCATGGGTATTTCGCATCACACCTCCATACATCACTCGTCCGCGTCTTCAAGGCGCAGGTACATCGCGGGTGTCCGGCTTCCGCAATGGCGCGATCCGCAATTCCCGTCCTGTCAGTGACCGTCCCGGTCGAGTGCCGTCCACGTTTTCTCCCATACGTGTATCCCCGAACTCCGTTGCACGTTGACGCCATATTTTTCACGACGCGGTTATGATGCACAGGTCCCGGATGCGGCATGACAACCGACCGGGGCAGGGGCGGTATCTCGATGGTCTTTCAATCCGTGATAAACCAGAAAAGAGAGTTCAGCGATGCGAATCCAGATCAGAAAACTCACGTTGGCTGCTACCGCAGCCGCGTTCCTGTTCGGCTCGGCAGTTCCCGCGTTTGCGCAGACCGACGCCAGCGCGTCCGCTGCACAGGACGCCAAGGCAGCGAAGAGCCAGGCACGCAAGGCGGCCAGGGCCCAACGCAAGGCAGAACACAAGGCTGCGCGTGCGAAGAACAACGCCGAGCTGAAGAAACTCGAAGATGCCGGTTACAAGCCGGCTGCCAATGATCCGAACTATCCGCAGAACCTGCAGAACGCGGAGAAAAAAGCCGGCATCGGCGCAAGCCAATAAGCGTCGTCCGGCGGCAAGCCACGGATCGATCCGCGGCTTGCCGCATACGTCGCCGTTCCACGGCGCACATCGAACGCAGCAAACCCGCTATCGACGACAGGCAATACGCAATCCAGTCGCTTGCGTTATTTGATTCGTATTCCTGCATTTCACGGCGCGTGCCATTCGCACACCGACGCGGTCAGTTCCGCCCGCCCGGCGCAGCCGCATTTCCCGTCACCCTCAGCCAGTCCTTGAACGCTCGTACGGCGTCGTCGTTCGCACGTGCGGAGGCGACGTACGTGAAGTAACGCCACGGCGGCAGCGCCGGTTCGCCGAACGGCTGCACGAGCCGACCTTCGGCGATGTCGTCCGCGACGAGCGCGATCGGTCCCATCGCGACGCCGAGCCCGTCGAGCGCGCCCTGGAGCGTCAGGTAGAAATGCTCGAGCGTGAGCGAGTGGCGCGGCACGAGATTCGGATGTCCAGCTGCCGCGAGCCATTCAGGCCACATGCCCGGATAAGTGGCCGCGTGCAGCAGCGTGAAGCCGGCGAGATCGGCGGGCGTATGCAATGGTCGCCCTTCCAGCAGTTTCGGTGCACATACCGGTAGCCGGACTTCCGACAGGAATTCCTCGGCAACGTAGCCGTCGACGGCCTGCGGGCCGCCGCGCACAATCAGGTCGACCTTGTCGCGCAGCTTGTCGATCGGCTCGTTCGACGTCGACAGCCGTACCTCGATGGCTGGATGGGCGACCTGAAACGACGACAGCTTCGGCACCAGCCAGCGCAACGAAAACGTAGCAGGTGCACTGACGCGCAGCACGCGCTGCTGCGCATGGCCGAAATGCTGCGCGGTGGCGAGCGCGATCCGGTCGAACGACGCACCGACCTCGGCGAGATACGCGCGGCCCGCGTCGGTCAGCTCGACCCGCCGGTTATGGCGTTCGAACAGCGGCCGTCCGAGCCACGCCTCCAGTTGCTGAACGTGCCGGCTGATCGCGCCGTGGGTCACGCACAGTTCGTCGGCGGCCAGCGTGAAGCTGCCGTGGCGCGCGGCGGCTTCGAACGCGCGCAGCGAATTCAACGGAGGGAGGCGTCGGGCCATTGCATCGTTTCGCGTGATATTTACTCACGCGATGGTTCAGGTTTAATCGTTTGATCGGGTGCTCAAGCTTCGCCAATATGGCACACAAACGGCCGGCCCGGCCGAACGATTGTCTGAATTTCTCACATGGAGTGCGGAGCATGCCGAACGTGGTGGTCGTGGGCGCCCAATGGGGCGACGAAGGTAAGGGACGCGTCGTGGACTGGCTGGCGGCACAGGCCGATCTCGTCGCGCGCTACAACGGCGGCCACAACGCAGGTCATACGCTGGTCGTCGGCGGCAAGACATACAAGCTCGCGCTCCTGCCGAGCGGCATCGTGCGCGGCAAGCGCGGCGTGATCGGCAACGGCGTGGCGCTCGATCCGGAAGCCTTGCTCGCGGAAATCGCGCGGATGGCCGAACTCGGGCTGTCGGTGACGCCGGACAACCTGTCGATCGCCGAGAACGCGACGCTGGTGCTGCCGATCCACCGCGCGATCGACCAGGCTCAGGAGCGTCTGCGCCGCGAGCCCATCGGCACCACGCTGCGCGGGATCGGGCCGGCCTACGAGGACAAGGTCGGGCGTCGCGGGCTGCGCGTCGGCGATCTCGCGGAACCGGGCCGGCTTGCCGCCAAACTGGATGTGCTCGTCGACCATCACAACGCGTGGTTCCGCGGCCTGGGGCTCGACGAGCATTCGCGCGATGCGATGCTGGCAACGCTCGCCGACCTCGCGCCGCGAATCCTGCCGTTCGTCCGCCCCGTCTGGGCCGATCTCAACGACGCAACCGACCGTGGCGAGCGCATCCTGTTCGAGGGGTCTCAAGCCGTGATGCTGGACATCGACTGGGGCACGTATCCGTTCGTGACGTCGTCCGGAACCGTTGCATCGGCGGCGGCGGCCGGCACGGGGCTCGGCGCGTCGAAGCTCGGCCACGTGCTGGGCGTCACCAAGGCGTATGCGACACGGGTCGGCGGCGGCCCGTTCCTCACCGAGCTGTCCGACGCGACTGGCGAAACGCTGCGCGCGCGCGGGCAGGAGTTCGGCGTGAATACCGGCCGGCCGCGCCGCTGCGGATGGCTCGATGCCGCGCAGTTGCGTCAGGCGGTCAGGATTTCGGGCATCGATTCGCTGGCGCTCACCAAGCTCGACGTGCTCGACGGTTTCGAGTCGATCGAGCTGTGCGTCGGCTACGAACTCGATGGCGTGCGGGTCGATCATTTGCCTGCAAGCCTCGATGCGCAGTCGCGTGCGAAACCCGTGTACGAGCGGTTCGACGGCTGGCGCGGCACTGTGAAAGGGGTACGCGAACGCGCGGCGTTGCCGCGTGCCGCGCAGGATTTCATCGCGCGCGTCGAAGCGGTCGCGGGCGCACCGGTATCGATGATCACGACCGGCGCCGAGCGCGACGACACGATCGTGTTGCGCAATCCGTTCGATGCGGCCGCCACGGCCTGATCCGTCATACATGACGTGAATCGTGCGGTGACACCGTGGTCGCCGGGTAGTTTTTGCCGATTCGGCGCGGTTGGCTTGCCGGCGCGTCCGGACGTCATGCACACGAACCGGACGACGCGTGCATGGCGGCCCGGCGACACGATTCGGCATCCGGATCATGCCGCGTACGGCGAACTGGACACGTCTGCACCGCTGCTGTACTGTTCCGCACAATTCGCGCCAGACCGGCCCGCGCCGGAACCGCCGGCACCATGGCCGCACGGTGGCGCGACGTGATCTCAATCCCGGGGACAGGTCGATGGACACGTTACAGATGATGCGCATTTTCGTCCGGGTTGCGGAGGAGGGCAGCTTCACGAGCGCGGCCCAGCGCCTGGACATCACGACGGCCTATGCATCGCGGTCGGTCGCGCAGCTCGAGACGCATCTGCGCACGCGCCTGCTCAACCGCAGCACGCGCCGCATCGCACTGACCGATGCCGGGCAGCGTTATCTCGACCGTTGCCAGCGCATCCTCGGCTATATCGACGAAGCGGAAGCCGAGGCGGCCGATGCACAGGCGAAGCCGTCCGGGCGGCTGCACGTTCATGCGACGACGAGCTTCGGCCAGGCCTACGTGGTGCCCGCGGTCGTGCGTTACCGGCAGCGTTATCCGTCGGTCGCGGTCGAGCTCACGCTGTCGCAGCATGTGCCTGACATCATCGACGAAGGCTACGACGTGTCGCTGCAGTTGAGTGCGACGGAGCTTCCCGATTCGGGGCTCGTGTCGCAGCGGCTCGGCGAGGTGCACAGCGTGCTGTGCGCGTCGCCCGCGTATCTGAAGGAGCGCGGTACGCCGCGTACGGTGCGCGAGCTCGACGGCCACGCGTGCCTGCAGATCGTCACGCCCGTATTTCCGCGCGATCGCTGGCATCTCGACGGCCCCGACGGCCCCGAGACGTTCGACCTGCCGTTACCGGATTTCCAGGTGAACATCGCCGATGCGCTCGGCGCCGCATTGCGCGCCGGCCTCGGCATCGGTTCGCTGCCGATGTCGTCGGCACTGCCCGCGCTGGCGAGCGGCGCGCTGGTGCGCGTGCTGCCCGACTACCGCTTGCAGAAGCTGACCGTCTACACGCTGTACGCATCGCGCCAGTATCTCGATGCGAAAATCCGCACGTTCGTCGATTTTCTGCGTGAATGCGTACCCGAAATGCTGTCCACCGACGAAGCTGCGCTGAACGCTTCCTGCACGTCCTGAAGTCGCGCCGTCGGCGTGTGGGGACGACGCTGCGCGTCAATCGAACAAATAATATGCAGTCCTGTATTTGAACCGGGTATCGAATTCATCTGCACGACCGGCTAGACCAAGGATGCGCGGGCAACTGGCACGCCCATATGAAAGTGCTTGCTTCCGATATCGAACATCGTTGGTTCGGCGCATGGGTGCCGCGCACGTCACGTGCGCGGCCTACGGCGCGACGCGGGATAGCGGCACCGCCTGGTCGCGCAGCTTTACGACATCGCGGCCCGGCGCATCGCCGAAGAGGCGTGCGTATTCGCGGCTGAACTGCGACGCGCTCACATAGCCGACACTGCGGCACGCCTGCTGCGCATCCATTGCCGACAGGCACATCAGGCGGCGTGCCTCCTGCAGCCGCAGCATCTTCTGGCATTGCAACGGGCTCATCGACGTGACCGCGCGGAAGTGGTGATGGAACGTCGACGGGCTCATGTCCACCTGTCGCGCGAGCGATTCGACCGTCATCGGATCGAGGTAGTGGTCGCGGATCCAGGCGACCGCGCGCGAGATGCGCTGCGTCGTCGAGTCGCCCTGGCCGACCTGCGCGACGCGCGCACCCGACGGGCCGCGCAGCAGCCGGATGAGGATTTCGTCGACGATCAGCGGCGCGAGCAGGTCGATGTCGTCGGGTTGTGCGATCAGTTGCATCAGCCGCGCGATGGCGTCGACGATTTCGGGCGGCGCATCGTGCGTGTCGAGTGCGCCGCAGTCGACGGCCTTCGGCAGCCCGCGCGGAAACACGCGTGGTGTGAGCGCCGCGATGCGGGCCGGGTCGAGTTCCAGTTGTGCGTAAAGGAACGGCTCAGCCAGGCTCGCGCGCGTCACGCGGCCGGTGGCGGGCAAGTCGGCAGTCGTAACCAGCATCCGCGATTCGTCGATCACGTAGGCGGCGTCGCCGACCCGTGTCGATTTCGCGCCTTGTCCGACGATGCTCAGGCACGCGTGGTGCACGCCATGGTTCCAGTGTGGCGGCGACGCGGACACGCGTGCGATGCGCAAGCCACGCACCGGGAGCTCGAACGTGCCGTCGTGCGGTGCATAGGCGGCGATCAGCGCAGCGAGCCGGGCTGTGGGCGACTGAGGGTCGTGATCGGGTGTGGTGCGCTGTAGCGGCGTCGTTCGGGCGTCGATTTCCATATTGCGTGAGCGGATGACCGAGGGGGCGGTGCAAGGTGCGCGACTGCGATTCCCCGTCGGTGTCCCGGCAGGTGGCTGGCGCGGCGGTCACATCGTACGGCGAGTCGCGCGCACGTGATTGCCTAAATCTGTCGGAAATCAGCCCAATCATCCGGATCTGCACGGCCGGCGGCCGCATTGCCCGTCGTTGCGCAGTGTGCAGCGCACAAATTCGGAAATTAAGGCAAAACAATCGCAGGATCAGGCAAGCCAATTTCCGGCGGTTTTCATACCATTGCACCTGCTGAAAGAAACGTGTTCCAGTGCGCTCGGGCGATGTGGGTATGAGCGTCGCCAGGCCGACGGATGCCGCCTGGCGTTGCCGCTGTGAATCGCTGCAAGAGACTCAGGACTGCTATTCGAATATTCGTGCATCGGGCCAGCCGAGGCCGGCTTGCGTCCGTTGCATGCCGGTGCGCGTCCGGCGCGAGCGCGCCGACCGATCCGGCGTGGCCGGCGTCGGTGCCGCCGCATTGGCCGGGCCGTCACATGTCGGTCGGGACGCGGCAGCGGGTGTGCGCGTCCGGGCGGCCGACCGCGCAGGGGAATCCGGACAAATGGACCAACTTCAATCGATTCGGGCATTCGTGACGGTGGCAAGGGAAGGCGGTTTTCGCCGGGCGGCGACGCGGCTGCGCGTGTCGACGGCGATGGCGAGCCGGCTGGTCGATGCGCTCGAGACGCGCCTTGGTGCACGCCTGCTTCAACGCAGCACCTGCCACCAGTCGCTGACGGAAATCGGCGAGTTGTATCTCACGCGCGTCGAACGGATTCTCGGGGCGATCGACGAGATCGACGGTCGTTTCGTCGCGATGGGCAGCAAGCCGGAAGGTGCGCTGCGCATTGCCGCGCCGGTCGCGTTCGGGCTCAGCCAGTTGAGCGCGTTGCTCGATCGTTTCGTGAGCCGGTTCCCGGACGTGCGGCCGACCGTGACGCTGACCGACGCCCGTATCGATCTGACATCCGAAGACATCGATGTCGCGTTCCTGACCGACGGCATGCCGGTGACAGGTGCGCACGCGTTGCACACGCTGGCCTCTTACGAATCCGTGCGCGTCGCGGCACCGGGGTATGTCGCCGCACACGGCGGCGCGGCTGCGTCGGGCGACTGGCCGGATCTTGCGGCCGTGCGGCTCGATCTGCCGGCCGCCGGTGGCGACGATGCGTCTGCGTTCCGACCCGACGCGACGCCCGGCGGCAGTCAGGGCGTCGGCCATCTCGAGATGGCACGGCGGCTGGCCGTGGCCGGCATGGGCGCCGCGGTGCTGCCCGCGTATCTCGTCGACGCCGATCTGGCGGACGGCGCGCTGGTGCGCGTTGCACCGGTTCACTCGCTCGCGCCCGTCACGCTGAAGCTCGCGCACGCGCGTACCGCGCGTCTGCCGGCCGCTGCACGGGCATTCATCGAATTCGCCGGCACCGCGTTCCGGCCCGCGAGTTAGCGGCCCGGTTGGTCGCCGCGGCAACGCCCGCCCGCCAGTGCCGCGGGCTCATGACGCTTTTTCCACGGAAGCAGTTCGACGAACGAACGCTCCGCAGGGCGCAACGAACGCCCGACATACGCAACCGCATCCGCGGCAAACAGGAAGCGACAGCATTCCGGCCGCGCGTGCAGGTTACGAGGAGATCTGGTGATTCCAATTGAAGGTCGTCTATTTGCGAGAGGTTGCTCCATGCGCGTCGAACGGGTTCCATACCGCTTAATCACTGCCGCAACGGCCGCCGTTTTCCTGGCCGCGTGCGGGAAAAAAGAATCGGCACCGCCGCCGCAAACGCCGGAAGTCGGCGTCGTCACCGTCCAGCCGCAAGCCGTACCGGTCTTCACCGACCTGCCGGGCCGCACCAGCGCGTTCCTCGTCGCGCAGGTCCGCGCGCGGGTCGACGGCATCGTGCTGCGCCGTGAATTCACCGAAGGCACCGACGTCAAGGCCGGTCAGCGCCTCTACAAGATCGACCCGGCGCCTTACATCGCCGCGCTGAACAGCGCGAAGGCAACGCTCGCGAAGGCGCAGGCGAACCTCGTCACGCAGAACGCGCTGGTCGCACGCTACAAGGTGCTGGTGGCCGCGAACGCGGTCAGCAAGCAGGACTACGACAACGCGGTGGCCACGCAAGGCCAGGCCGCGGCGGACGTCGCGGCCGGCAAGGCGGCGGTCGATACCGCGCAGATCAACCTCGGCTATACCGATGTCGTTTCGCCGATCACCGGCCGCGTCGGCATCTCGCAGGTGACGCCGGGCGCGTACGTGCAGGCGAGCCAGGCGACGCTGATGTCGACGGTGCAGCAGCTCGATCCGGTGTATGTGGACCTCACGCAGTCGAGCCTCGAAGGGCTGAAGCTGCGCCAGGACGTGCAGAGCGGGCGCCTGAAGACGTCCGGCCCGGGCGCGGCGAAGGTGTCGCTGATCCTGGAAGACGGCAAGACCTATTCGGAGCCGGGCAAGCTGCAGTTCTCGGACGTGACGGTCGACCAGACCACCGGCTCGGTGACGATCCGCGCGGTCTTCCCGAACCCGGGCAAGGTGCTGCTGCCGGGCATGTTCGTGCGTGCACGGATCGAGGAAGGCGTGAACGAGAACGCGTTCCTGGTGCCGCAGATCGGCGTCACGCATGACCAGAAGGGTCAGGCGATCGCGATGGTGGTGAACGCCAGCAACAAGGTCGAGCCGCGTCCGCTGAAGACGACGGGCATGCAGGGCCCGAACTGGGTGGTCGAAGGCGGTCTGCAAGCGGGTGATCACGTGATCGTGCAGGGCGTCGACAAGGTGCGCCCGGGTGCGACCGTGAAGACCGTCGCGGCGCAGCTCGCACCGGCGCCGGACGCCGCGTCCGGCACACCGGCAAGCGCCGCGAATGCGTCCGGCGCCGCGCCGGCGAGCACCGCCGCCAATGCTGCCGCGAGTTCGACCGCTGCGTCGTCCGCGCAATAACAAGGAGTCCGTTTCATGGCCAAGTTTTTTATCGATCGCCCGATCTTTGCGTGGGTGATCGCGATCGTGCTGATGCTGGCCGGCGTCGCATCGATCTTCAAGATGCCGATCGCGCAGTATCCGACGATTGCACCGCCGACGATCCAGATCCAGGCGAACTATCCGGGTGCTTCCGCGAAGACGGTGGAAGACACGGTGACGCAGGTGATCGAGCAGCAGATGAGCGGTCTCGACAACTTCCTGTACATGTCGTCGACCAGTGACGACTCGGGCAACGCGACGATCACGCTGACCTTCTCGCCGGGCACGAATCCGGACGTCGCGCAGGTGCAGGTGCAGAACAAGCTGTCGCTCGCGACACCGAACCTGCCGCAGGTCGTGCAGCAACTCGGCATGCAGGTCACGAAGTCGAGCAGCAACTGGCTGATGTGGTTCGCGTTCAACTCCGAGGACGGCAGCATGTCGAAGGAGGACCTGACGAACTATGTGGCGTCGCACGTGCTCGATCCGCTCAGCCGCGTAAACGGCGTCGGCCAGACGCTGCTGCTCGGTTCGCAGTTCTCGATGCGCATCTGGCTCGATCCCGTCAAGCTGACCAACTACAGCCTCACGCCGACCGACGTGTCGGCAGCGATCACGCAGCAGAACGTGCAGATCGCGGGCGGCCAGATCGGCGGCACGCCGGCGAAGCCGGGCACCATGCTGCAGGCGACGATCACCGAATCGACGCTGCTGCGCACGCCCGAGCAGTTCGGCAACATCCTGCTGAAGGTCAACCAGGATGGTTCGCAGGTCCGCCTGAAGGACGTCGGCCGCGCGGCACTCGGTTCGGAAAACTACACGTTCGACACGAAGTACATGGGGCAGCCGACGGCCGGCCTCGGCATTCAGCTCGCGACGGGCGCGAATGCGCTCGCGACCGCGACGGCGCTGCGGGCCAAGGTCCAGGAGCTGTCGAAGTACTTCCCGCACGGCCTCGTCGTCCACTATCCGTACGACACGACGCCGTTCGTGCGCCTGTCGATCGAGGAAGTGGTCAAGACGCTGCTCGAAGGTATCGTGCTCGTGTTCCTCGTGATGTACCTGTTCCTGCAGAACCTGCGGGCAACGATCATCCCGACGATCGCGGTGCCGGTCGTGCTGCTCGGCACGTTCGCGATCATGGGCCTCGCCGGCTTCTCGATCAACACGCTGTCGATGTTCGGCCTCGTGCTCGCGATCGGCCTGCTGGTCGACGATGCGATCGTGGTGGTGGAGAACGTCGAGCGCGTGATGGCGGAGGAGGGCCTGTCACCGAAGGAGGCGACCCGCAAGGCGATGGGCCAGATCACCGGCGCACTCGTCGGCGTGGCGCTGGTGCTGTCGGCGGTGTTCGTGCCGGTGGCGTTCTCGGGCGGTTCGGTCGGCGCAATTTATCGCCAGTTCTCGCTGACGATCGTGTCGGCGATGGTGCTGTCGGTGCTCGTCGCGTTGATCCTGACGCCGGCACTGTGCGCGACGATCCTCAAGCCGATTCCGCAAGGGCATCACGAAGAGAAGAAGGGCTTCTTCGGCTGGTTCAACCGTACCTTCGACCGCAGCCGCGATCGCTATACGGGCGGCGTGAACCACGTGATCCGGCGTTCGGGGCGCTGGCTCGTGATCTACCTGGCGGTGTTCATTGCGGTCGGCGTGATGTTCGTGCGCCTGCCGAAGTCGTTCCTGCCGGATGAAGACCAGGGCTACATGTTCATGATCGTGCAGACGCCGTCCGGTTCCACGCAGGAAACGACCGGCAAGACGCTCGACAACATCAACACGTACCTGACCACGACCGAGAAGGATGTGGTCGACTCGGTGTTCACGGTCAACGGCTTCAGCTTCGCGGGCCGCGGCCAGAACGCGGGCCTCGTGTTCGTGAAGCTGAAACCGTACGAGCATCGCCAGCGCTCCGACCAGAAGGTGCAGGCGCTGATCGGCCGGACCTTCGCGCACTACTCGCAGTACAAGGACGCGATGGTGATCCCGTTCAACCCGCCGTCGATTCCCGAACTCGGTACGGCTGCCGGCTTCGACTTCGAGCTGACGGACAACGCCGGTCTCGGCCACGAGGCGCTGATGGCCGCGCGCGGCCAGTTGCTCGGAATGGCCGCGAAGGATCCCACGCTGGCGCTCGTGCGCCCGAACGGCCTGAACGATACGCCGCAGTACACGGTCGACATCGACCGCGAGAAGGCGAACGCGCTCGGCGTGACGGCTGCGGCGATCGACCAGACGTTCTCGATCGCGTGGGCGTCGCAGTACGTGAACAACTTCCTGGATACGGATGGCCGGATCAAGAAGGTGTACGTGCAGGCGGACGCACCGTTCCGGATGACCCCGGAAGACATGAACATCTGGTACGTGCGCAACAGCACCGGTGGCATGGTGCCGTTCAGCGCGTTCTCGACCGGCCACTGGAGCTACGGGTCGCCGAAGCTCGAACGCTACAACGGCGTATCGTCGATCGAGATCCAGGGGCAGGCTGCGGAGGGCAAGTCGACCGGCCAGGCGATGGCCGCGATGGAAGCGCTCGCGAGCAAGCTGCCGGAAGGTATCGGCTACTCGTGGACCGGCCTGTCGTTCCAGGAAATCCAGTCCGGCTCGCAGGCGCCGATCCTGTACGCGATCTCGATCCTTGTCGTGTTCCTGTGTCTGGCGGCACTGTATGAAAGCTGGTCGATCCCGTTCTCGGTGATCATGGTGGTGCCGCTCGGCGTGGTCGGAGCGCTGCTCGCGACGATGCTGCGCGGCCTCGAGAACGACGTGTTCTTCCAGGTCGGCCTGCTGACTACCGTGGGCCTGTCCGCGAAGAACGCGATCCTGATCGTCGAGTTCGCACGCGAGTTGCAGGCGAACGAGAACATGGGGCCGGTGCGCGCGGCGATCGAGGCGGCGCGCCTGCGGCTGCGTCCGATCCTGATGACGTCGCTCGCATTCATGCTCGGCGTGCTGCCCCTTGCGATCAGCAACGGCGCGGGCTCGGCGAGCCAGCATGCGATCGGCACGGGCGTGATCGGCGGGATGATCACGGCGACGTTCCTCGCGATTTTCATGATCCCGATGTTCTTCGTGCGGGTTCGCGCGATCTTCAGCGGCGAGACGGAAAACGTCGACGATGCCTGGCGTCTCGTGCAGGGCGACCTGCAGCGCGGTCACGGCGACGCACACGATTCGAAGGGGCAGTAACGATGCAAAAACATGCTTTGACTGCAAGTGCGGTCGCGATGGCTGCCGCGTTGTTCGCTGCGGGCTGCACGATGGCGCCGCATTACAAGCGGCCCGACGCGCCCGTCGCACAGGCGTACCCGGCCGGCGGCGTCTATGCGACGCAGCCGGGTGCGGTCGGCGCGCGCAGCGCGAACGGCCAGGCGGCGACCGCCATCGGCTGGCGCGAATTCTTCGTCGATCCGCGCCTGCAGCGGCTGATCGAGATCGCGCTGAAAAACAACCGCGACCTGCGCGTGTCGGTGCTGAACATCGAGGCGGCGCGCGCGCAGTACCAGATCACGCGCGCGGAGCTGTTCCCGACGCTCGACGGTACGGGCACGGGCAGCATTCAGCGCGTGCCGCAAGGTCTGTCGCAGACGGGGGCGCCGTATATCTCGCGTGCCTACAACGTCGGTTTGTCCGCGTCGTGGGAGCTCGACCTGTTCGGCCGTGTGCAGAGCCTGAAGGACCAGGCGCTCGCGCAGTACCTGTCGACGTCGTATGCACGGCAGGCATTCGAGATTTCGCTGGTGTCGCAGGTGGCCGATCAATACCTGACGCTGTTGTCGACCGATGACCTGCTGAAGGTCACGGAGGACACGCTGAAGTCCGCTCAGGCGCAATACGACCTGACGAAGCTGCAGTTCGACAACGGCACGGGCTCCGAGCTCGAGCTGCGTCAGGCGCAGACGGTGGTCGAGCAGGCGCTCGCGAACCAGCAGGCGCAGGCGCGTGCGCGTGCGCAGGCACTGAACATGCTGGTGCAACTGATCGGCGAGCCGCTGCCGGACGACCTGCCGGCAGGCATGCCGCTCGACGCGCAGAACCTGCTGACGGACGTGCCGGCCGGGTTGCCGTCGGATCTGCTGACGCGTCGTCCGGACGTGATGCAGGCCGAGCAGACGCTGCTGGCCGCGAATGCGAACATCGGCGCGGCGCGCGCGGCGTTCTTCCCGCGCATCTCGCTGACGGGCGCGTTCGGCACCGGCAGCCCGACGCTGGGCGGCCTGTTCAAGGCCGGCACGGCGGCGTGGTCGTTCGCGCCGCAGATCACGATGCCGATCTTCGAAGGCGGGCAGAACATCGCGAACCTGAACCTCGCGAACGTGCAGAAACGCATCGAGATCGCGAACTACGAGAAGGCGATCCAGTCGGCATTCCGCGAAGTGGCGGATGGCCTGGCCGCACGCGGCACGTACGACCAGCAGATCGCGGCGCTCGAGCGCAACGAACACGCGCAGCAGCGACGTTTCGACCTGTCGGACCTGCGTTACAAGAACGGCGTCGACAGCTACCTGTCGGTGCTGACCGCGCAGACGGATCTGTACTCGGCACAGCAGACGCTGATCAACGCACGTCTGGCGCGCTGGACGAACCTCGTCACGCTGTACCGCGCATTGGGCGGCGGGTGGATCCAGCGGGCCGGCGAGACGCCGCGCGCGCCGGATGCGCCGGTCGACTACGACAAGGCGTCCGCTCCGGCGCCTGCGTCGTCGTCGACGACGAACGGGTAAGTGAAAGGCGGGGCAGGAGCGGGCAACTGCTTCTGCCTGCCGATCCGGCGCGATGCAAAAACAAAAACGCCACGGACGAAAGTCCGTGGCGTTTCCTTATTGCTCGGCTGCTCACATCCGGAGCGATGTTGCGCTACGCCTGCTTTGTCCAAAGCGTGCGGCCGAAGAACGTCAGCGTGCGATCCCATGCCATTTGCGACCACACGGGATCGAACTGCGTGCCGGCGATACGGCCGGGGCCGACGGCCGTTTCGTTCGCGAACGCATGATGCGCGAGATAGCGATGGAATTCGAAACCGACCTTCGCGTCGGTCAGCTTCTTCTCGAGCGCATCGACCTGGTCGATCGCGAAGAACGCATCCTGCGTGCCCCAGTGGCCCATCAGCGGCACCTTGAGCTTCGCCGGATCGAGGTAGTCGAGCGGCGGGAAACCGTACCACGTGACGCCCGCGTCCGCATCGGCGAACTGCAGCGACAGCAGCGTGAGTGCACCGCCCATGCAGTAACCCGTTACCGCGACACGCGACGCAAGCGTCTTCAGATAGGTCACGGCGCCCGGAATGTCCTGCGAGGCCGCGTCGCCGAAATCGAGCCCGGTCATCAGGTGGTGCGCTTCTTCTTCCTCGACCGTCGACTTGCCGCGATACAGGTCGGGCACGAGCGCGAAGTAGCCGCAGCGCGCGAGGCGATCCGCGACGCCGCGGATCTGGTCGTTCAGCCCCCACCATTCCTGGATGACGACGACCGCGGGCGCGCCTTCGGTTTTTGCCGGCGTGGCGAGATAGCCCTGCAGTTCCTGGCCGTCCGGGCGTCGAAACGTGATCATGGAACCGGATGTTTGAGACATGAAACCGCTCCTTTTCGAAAAATGCGATGAGTGCGGCATCGGGGCCGGCCTGCGGCGCGGCGACGATCGGGCAAGCCGGGCGTCGTGGTTTCCGCTCGCGTTCGTTTCGGCCGGCGCCGACCACGCGGCCATTCTATGCGCAAACACAGGCTGCCTGCGCGAACGGCACGGCGTTCGCAAGACCGCGTGCGATGAGGGGGCGATTCGTTCCCGGAACGGATGGCCGAAAAGCAACACCCCGCCCCGTTTGAACGGGAGCGGGGTGTTGTGCGGTGTGCCGCGCGTGTCGGAATACGCCGGCGCGTGACGGGCGCTTACTGGCCGAAATACACGGAGTCGCGGCCGTCCTGCTTGACCGCGATCGCGCGGCCGGCACGCACATCAGCGGCGGCTTGCGCGCCGTAGCCGGCTTCATCGGCGTTCGTCACGCGGGCCTGTGCGGTCTGCAGCGCGCGCGGGTAATACTGATCGGAGACTTCGGGCTTGTAGCCGGCCTGTTCGAGCTGGACGAGTTCCGCGCGCACCTGGGCACGCGTCAGTTGGCCCGACGGATTCGACTGTGCGAATGCGCCGTACGAGGCGGACAGGGCGGTTGCGGCGACGACAGCGTAGATGAACGACTTCATGACGACCTCCGGTTTCATTGATTTCGCGCTTCGCTTGTTGCGTTCAGCGGTTGATTGCATCGTAGCGATCGCGTTACCGGTCGGAAATATGCGTTCCAGCGAATAATTATTGCAACTGGGTAAACGATCTGAACGAGTCAGTATTTCGTCTGACGATTGCGGGCCTGTCCGGCGCTTGATCTGGACCACGGGCGAGGCCGTCAATGGAGCGATGTCGTCGATCGGCAAGTGGCCGGACCACGATGAATGAATCGTATTCCGAAGTGTTCGAGTGGGGCTGACGACATCATCGTTCGTGTCGTATCGCGTGCGTACTGCCGCGTCACTCGGCCAGGACTGCTTGCCGTTTCCGGTATTCGGCAG
The DNA here is from genome assembly GCF_024704855.1 of Burkholderia sp. HAN2018. NCBI lineage: Bacteria > Pseudomonadati > Pseudomonadota > Betaproteobacteria > Burkholderiales > Burkholderiaceae > Burkholderia > Burkholderia sp. HAN2018. The sequence goes on from NZ_QOBB01000088.1 coordinate 34,515, forward strand.
GTGTGATGCCGACGTGCCGGGTGAAAGACCGCCTGAGCGTATCGACGTTCGCGAAGCCGCATTTCGCGGCGACCTGTTTCGGCGTGTCGTGGCCGTTCTCGAGCAGGTGGCGGGCTGCCGAAATCCGGGTCGCCTCGACCCATGCGGCAGGCGTCATGCCGACTTCCGCGCGGAACAGCCGAGCGAAGTGGCGCGGGCTCATGCCTGCATGCTTCGCCATCTCCGCCACCGAGTGCTCGAGTTCCGGATTGGCCGCGATCCAGCGCTGGACCTCCTGCAGTACCGAACGCCCGGCGGGGCGCGCCTCGCCCTTGCGGCTGAACTGGAGTTGCCCGCCCGGTCGCTTGAAGAACATGACCAGTTGCGCGGCGACGCGCCGCGCGATCTCGCGGCCGAGATCTTCCTCGACCAGCGCGAGCGCGAGATCGAGCCCGGCCGTCACGCCGGCGCCGGTGCGCAGCTTGCCGTCGCGCACGTATAGTGCATCCGCGTCGACGGCGAGCGACGGATAGGCTTCGGCAAGCGCGTCCGCGGCAGCCCAGTGCGTGGTCACGTGACGCCCTTTCAGCAGGCCGGTGGCCGCGAGGATGAACGCGCCGGTGCAGATCGAGCCGTAGCGCTTGCTCTGCACGGCCGCCGCTCGCAGCCACGCGAGCACGTCGGTGCGCAGTGCGATCCGGCCGGCACTCGGCGCGCCGGCGACCAGCAGCGTGTCGATGCGCTCGGGAATGTCGGGAACGATCCAGTCGGGCAGCAGCTGTGCGCCGGACGAACTGCGGATCGGGCCGGACTCGCCCGCAATGATCCGCAGCGTATAGAACGGTTTCCCGCATTCGGCGTTCGCTTGCGCGAAGACGTCGAGCGGTGCGGAGACATCGAGCAGTTGAACGCCCGGAACGGCGAAGATTCCCACGACCTTCGGCATGATCGATTGCGTGTTGTTTCGAACGTGACGGGTAGCAGTATAGAGGGGCCGGCGATGCACGGAGCGCACGGCGGAGCCTGTTTCCGGCGTTCTTCTTGCCGTGCGGGCACCGTGTCCGTCTGTCGCGCAAAATGGCAGGATTTGACGTAATGCGTCTATTGGAGACGGATATCGGGCTCCGGAGAATCAAGGGTGTTTTCAATGGAGGTCGATCATGACTGAGAACGTTGCAGGCATCACCATTCCCGATAGCCAACTGACGCGCGAGATCACCGAACTCGTTCGCGATACCGCGTCGCCGTTGCTGTTCCATCATTCCAGCCGCGTCTTCTATTTCGCTGCGCTCGCGGGCCAGCGGCGCGGTCTGAAATACGATCCCGAGTTGCTCTACTGCGGCTGCATGTTCCATGACATGGGGCTCACGCACAAACACAGCAGCGCGTGCGAGCGGTTCGAGGTGGACGGCGCCAACGCCGCCCGCGATTTCCTGAAGGGCAAGGGCATCTCGCAGCAGGATATCGATGTGGTATGGACTTCGATCGCACTGCATACCACGCCGGGCATCCCGCAGCACATGCATCCGGTGATCGCGCTCGTGACCGCGGGTGTCGAGATGGATGTGCTGGGCCTGAAATATCCGGAATACAGCGACGTCGAACGCGAGGCCGTCGTCCGTGCGCATCCGCGTACGCCGCACTTCAAGGAAGACATCATCCAGGCGTTCTACGACGGGATCAGGCACAAGCCCGACACGACGTTCGGCAACGTGAAGGCCGACGTGCTCGGCGACAAGGATCCGCATTTCCACGCCGGCAACTTCTGCAGCGTGATCCGGTCGTCCGCGTGGGCGGGCTGATTGTTCGCGGTATGACGCACGACCTCCGCTGCTGAACGGAGATCGTGCGCGCCACGCGAATCGCATATTATTCAGGAATGCGATCATATTGGACCAGTCGAACGATCGAAAGCTGATCGGAGCGAACGGCGCGCCGGTCGAAGATGACGTCAACATCCAGACGGTCGGCCCGCGCGGCCCCGCGCCGTCGCAGGACGTCTGGCTGATCGCGAAGTGATTCCGGAGCAGCGCACGCGTGCGAATGATGTCGTGCTTACGGCGTGTGCTTAGCCGATACACAAGGGCGAAAACCTTCACGGCAATCGGCAGGCGGTTGCATGTTTTCCGACGTTCACCGGTGTACATGGTGCGGCCGACTTTGTTGGACAGCACCACGCGTTGGATCTTCGGGGAGAGTCGCAGAACATCCTCCACGACAAGGCGGCAACTGTGTGAAGGCCGGATCGACATATGGCGTGGACATTACGGCGACATGGGTGCGGCTTGGGGTGTCGTCGAAGCAAGCCGGGCGGTACGGCGACACGACATCGCTGCATCACCAGCGGAAAGGTAGCCGTGTATGGGGGCGTGATTCGTTGCGCTGCCGGATTTTCAACCCATACGAGTGTTTCGATGGCGCCCACACCTCACTACGTACCCGACAGCCCCGGTGTCGGTGTGTGCTCGACACTGTTCGACGATGTCTGCAAGGGGAGGCCGAATGGCCAACGAGGTCTCGCACTGGGTGTTCATGACCGACGACGAGAAACGTGAGATATGGGAGCGCATCCGGCGCGAGGCGCGGCGATGTGTTTCCGTCGTGACGAATGGTGAATTATCGGGAGCGGCGTTCCGAGTACCGGGGACGGGGGCCGCGCTTGACGAAGTCTCCGTGTCCTTGGCGAACCTCTCGGCCTTGTCAGGAAGAATGGGCGGCGGAGTGGGAGCGGATGAAATCAGTAAAGATGTTGTTACGTGACAACCACGTGATATTTCCCCGACTTTATATACTGAACAAGTGCCTTCTGTCACCCTGGCGAATCTTCGATTCGCCCCCCAGTAACGCGCCTCCAGGCGGGTGGGTCATGTTCGCCCCCGCCTTTGCAGAAGCCCTGACGTCCACCACAGCCACACTCTCCATCCACCTTCCGCCAGTTCCCGGCAAAACGCCTATAATGATTGGGCAAATTGCCGGGAGAAGTCATGAGCACCATTGCTTTTCATCCTTCGGGCGTCGCGCATCCGCGTCAGGCCGAATTCACGATTCTCGAACAACTGCTGGCGATCCGAGTCCGATCGGGGGCCGATCTTGCCGAGCTGGCGAGCGCGCGCGTCGACGTCTCGGTGATCGACCGGCTGTCCGAGCGCGGGCTGAAATCGGACGAACTGGCCTTCATCATTCCGCGCCGCACGCTGAGCCATCGTCGCCAGGCGCACGAACGCCTGTCGCCGGAGGAATCCGACAAGGCGATCCGTCTCGCGCGCATCGTCGCGCAGGCGACGGCCACGTTCGGCGACCAGGACAAGGCGATGGCGTGGCTGCGCAACGGGCTCCAGCGCTTCGGCGGCCGCACGTCGCTCGACATGGCGAGCACCGAGCATGGCGCGCGGCTCGTCGAGGAAGCCCTCACGCAGATCGACGAGGGGTATTTCGCTTGACGACGCTGTGGCGGATCAGCAATTTCGCCGACCTGAAAGGCATCGGCGGGTTGCGCGCCGGCGGACGCTGGCATTTCGCCGGGCAGCCCGTCGTGTATCTCGCCGAGCATCCGGCGCTCGCGCTGCTCGAGACGCTCGTTCATTTCGAGATCGCCACGGTCGCGCAATTGCCGAGCGGGTACCAGTTGCTTCGCATCGAGGTGGCCGATTCGGTCGATATCGCCGAAATCGCGGAGGGCGACGCGCCGGACGACTGGCGATCCAACGTCGACTGGACCCGCAGCGCCGGTACCGAGTGGCTGCACACGCAGCCGAGCGCGCTGCTGCGCGTGCCGAGCGTCGTCGTGCCGCACGCGCACAACTTCCTGCTGAATCCACTGCATCCGGCTGCTTCCGAGGCCCGTATTGCCGAAGTGATGCAATCACCGTACGACACCCGGATTCTGCGGCTGGTCCAGTCGAAGCCGGGTGAATAGGGAGCCGGACGACCCGGAGCCTGCGCCGGACGCGGGATCAGCGCTCGTGTGCGGCGCGATCCGCTGCCGCATCGGGTGGCAGCGTCTGTCGGAGGCGCGTGACCGTTCGCGTACTGACGAGACCGAGCATCGTACTGACGTCGGCATGTGTATGGCCCGCAAGCAACTGGCGGCGCGCAACCGTATTGCGCAGCACGCGCGGGCTGATGTCCGCCGCATGGAAGCCGATCGCGCTCAGCGCGTCGCGCACCACGAGCAGCAGGAACATGTCGTTCATCGCGCCACCGCCGCGCGGTGCGGGAAACAGCAACGCGGATGCCGGCGCGTCGGCCGAGCGCGCACGCCATGCGGCGAGCGGCGCCAGTGCAAATTCGGCGAGCGCGATCCGGCGCGCCGGCCGCGCCCGATTGCGCGGCACGGATAGTGCCGGCGGCCGCGCGTCGAGATCCAGCGCGTCGTGCGTCGTCGCACGTATCTCCGCCGAAGTGATGCCGCTCCCGAGCAGCAGCGCGACGATCGCGCGATTCCGGCAATCGGCCTGCGTGTCGTTCGGTCGAGGCTGCACGTGGTGCTGAAGCGCCGCGTCGGCATCGGGCGGCAGGTAGCACGGCTCGGGCTCGCCGTCCGGCCATGCGAGATCACGCGTCGTCCGGCCGGCCGGATGAATCGTGCGCACGCCGGCCTCGACCAGATGCCGGCCCAGCCGGTCGATCAGCTTCGCGTAGCGCACGCGAGTCGACGTGCCGGGCGCACAGGTGCGCTCGAGTTCCGCCAGGAAGGCCGCGACGTGGTCGGGCCCGAACGTGGCCAGCGACACGCGGTGCGCGATCAGATGACGCAGGAACCGTTCGAACATCGCGACGTGCTGCACGACCGAACGCGGCGCGAACGGCCGGCGGTCGGCGCCGGTTGCGGCGGTTTCCTGCCACGCCCGGAAGGCGCCGACGGGGTCGTGGGTCCAGCGATTCGTGTCCATGCACGATTTATAGCCGGAACGCGGAGGCTCCGGCAATCGGTCAGATGGCCAGTCCGACGCAACCGGTGCGTCAGTGCGCGGGACGTGCGTCGACGATGCAGTCGTTGTGCCGGGCCAGGCAAGCGAGCAGCAGCGTGTTGAAGAAACGGAGTGCGTCCGGCACCCAGTTCCATCGCGTCGGGGTCCGCATCCGGATCATCCGTGGCTGACCGTCATGAGCCCGGCCCGTCGTGTGAGGAGGCTGGGTGTCGGGCCGGCAATCGCAAACGAACCAGCTGCTCGGCGTGCGATGTCGCTGGCACGCGGCACCGCGCAACGTCACCCTCCGCCACCATCAACCGTCGCGCGAAGGCGAAGAAGCCGCAACCGCTGTTGCGCTTGCCTGTCCACTGAGCCGCGCAAATGCGGCGAACGCCAGTTGCGTCGCGATGGCAGCCAGCGTGCCGGCCGCCATGCCGTTGCCGAACACGATCTGCACGGGTGAGCTGAAATGGCGATACAGGTTCGGCACCAGGATCGGTGCAAGGCCGACGACGAGTGCGGCCGCGAGCGTGTACTGGTTGGCGCGCGCGTGCAGGTCGACGCCGGCGAGCAGCCGGATGCCCATCACGCCGATCATCGCGAACACGACCAGCGCGGTGCCGCCGACCACCGCGGCCGGAATCGCATACGCGAGCCGCGCGAGCGGCGCGAACAGCGCGATGACGATCAGGATCGCGCCGGCCGCGGCCGTCACGTAGCGCGAGCGCACGCCGGTCGTCTGCACGACGCCGATATTCTCGGCGCTGGTCACGATCAGCGGCGTGCCGAACAGCGCGCCGGCGAGCGACGCCAGCCCATCGCCGCGTATCGTCTTCGGCACGTCGCGCGACAGCGAGATCGGCTTGCCGCACGTTTCGCCGACGGCGACCGTCTGCGCGGTGGCCTCGGCCATCGAGATCGCGGTGAAGATCAGCAGCGGCAGCGCGGCCAGCACGTCGAAGCGCGGCATCCCGAACGGCAGCCATACCGGATGCGTGAACAGCGGGCCGCGCCACACGTCGGCGAGCGCCGGCATCGCATCGAGCGCCCAGCCGAGCGTTGCGCCGGCCATCAGGCCGATCAGCACCGCGAGGCGCCCGAGCGTGCCGCGGAACGCACCCGCGACGACGACGGTGGCGACGATCGTCGCCAGCGCGAGGCCGAGCGCGCGCGGCTGGGCGAAGTCGGCCGAACCGGGCTGGCCGACGACGATCGTCGCGTAGATCCGGATCAGGTTGATCGACACGAGCAGCAGCATCGCGCCGACGACGATGCGCGGAAAGAGCCGCAGGCAACGCGTGAAGACGGGCAGCAGCACCCAGTAGAACGCGCTGGCGAGCAGCGCCGCGCCGGCGGCGGTCGGCAGGCCCGATTGCGCGGCAATGCCGGCGAACAGCATCGTCGGTGCGCCGCCGGGCACCATCACGAACGGCATGCGCGCGCCGATCGGGCCGGCGCCGAGCGATTGCAGCAACGTGCCGATCCCGCAGGCGAAGAACGTCGCGCCGATCAGCTGGACCGTCAGGTCCGCCGGCAGCGCGAGCACTTTTGCGATCAGGAACACAGCCGTGATCGGGGACGCGGCCATCGACAGCACGTGCTGCAGCCCGAACAGCGCGAGCTGCCAGGCGGGCAGCCGTGCATCGACGGGCGTTGGGATCGGATCGTGCGACACGGCAGGCCCCTCGGAAGCGAACGGCGACGAGCGCCGGAAACCGGCGGTGAACGGCAAGGTCAGGCTCGCAGCCAGGGCAGTTGCGCGGCGCTGTAGCGGAACGTCTGGAACACGCTGTTGAGCTGGCCCGGCCCGGTCTTGCGCGCGGCTTCGTCCGGGTATTCGGCGAACCACGGAATCACGTATTCCCAGACGACCTCGCCGGCGGGCGTCACTTCGAACAGGCGGCCTGTCGACGATTCGGTGACGTGCGTGTTGCCGTTCGGCAAGCGCTGCGCGTTGCCCATGAACGGCGTGTAGAACAGGTTCACGACGTCGTCCGCATACGACCACACGACGCGCTGCGTCGCCGGATCGATCTCGACGACGCGCGAGAACACGACGTGCGCGCCGTGGCGGAAATTGCCGTTGTCGAACGCGAGGATGTTGCCGTTCGCGAGCGGCACCGGCGCATGCTGGTGCGACACGACGTCGGGCCCGATCCGCAGGTCGACGCGGCCGGTTTCGCGGTTCACCCCGATGATGCCCGACGTCGTGCGCAGGCTCATCAGCACGCGGCCGTTCGCGTCGACCGCGAGGCCGTTGACGAGCGGCCAGTGATAGCGCCCGAAGCCGGCCGCGATCGGGAAATCCTCGGGTCGCAGGTGTTCGCGCGCACGCCATTCCCACACGATCTGCCCGGCCCGGTTCACTTCGCGGATCACGTCCGCATACATCACTTCGTCGTCGCCGTGCGGCGTGCCGCCCGGCACGCGCCGCGCGAACGCGGCGTCGACCGGTTCGCACGCGGCGTACAGCAGGTTGCCGTTCGGCAGCCACTGCGCGTCGTGATGATGCGCGGGGTCCTCGTAGCGCCACACGGTTTCGCCTTGCGGCGTGACTTCGTAGAAGTCGCCGCCATGCCACATCGACCACGGCGCATAGCGCGATTCGGAGTGCGGACGATTGCCGTTGTAGCCGAGGTTGCCGTTCGCGAGGATGACCGCATGGCGGCCGGGGCGCACGGGCATCTTCCACTGATGCGCGACTTCACCGTCGATGCCGACGAGATAGACGTTGCCGTCGGCCGTCTGCGGCGCGATGAGCGTATAGCCGCCCGCGGACAGTGCGGGATCGTGGGCGATGAGGCCGACGCCACGGCGGCGCTGGGTAATCTGGTCGACGGTTGTCACTGCACTCTCCATTCGAATCGGACACGGGGATGCAGCGCAATCTAGACGATCCGGGCGATCAGTAAAATCGGATTATTCTTGACGGCCTGTTCGGAAAAAACTAACGGATCACTCATGCGTTCGATATCGCAGGCATTTCGCTGTTTCGACGAAGTCGCGCGACGCGGCTCGATTCGCAAGGCGGCCGACGCGCTGCACCTGACCGCCGCGGCGGTGCACCAGCAGATCCGCAATCTCGAGGAGCAGGTCGGCGTGCCGCTGTTCGACCGGTTGCCGCGCGGCATGCAGCTGACGCTTGCCGGCGAGATCGTGATCGCGGCCGTGCGGCGCGGTCAGCGCGACTTCGACAACGCGCTCACGCAGGTCGAGGACCTGCGCGCGCTGCGGCGCGGCCACGTGAACCTGGCGGTGCCCGCGTCGACCGCGGAAAAGCTCGTGCCCGACGCGATCCTTGCCGCGATGCAGCGCTATCCGGGCGTCACGTACAGCGTGCGCTCGGGAAACGGCGAAAGCATCGTGCGCTGGGTCGAGACGGGCGAGGCCGACATCGGCTATGCGTTGCGCCGGCGCACGTCGGCGGGCGTCGTCGAGGTGCGGGCGTTCGCCCAGCCGCTGGGTGTCGTCACGGCGCCCGGCCATCCGCTCGCGGCGTCAGGCGGAAAGGTGCGGATGCGCGACTGCTTCGCGCATCCGCTGATCCTGATGACACCCGACACGGAACTGCGCGCGATGTTCGACCAGATCGATGCACGACAGCCGCGCAACGTGCGGCCGCTGGTCGAGACGGGTTCGGTGCCGATGGTGCGGCGCCTTGCGGCCGAAGGCGCGGGCGTCGGCTTCCTGATCGCCGAGAACGTCGCGGACGACGTGGCTGCCGGCCGGCTCGCGTGGACGCCGCTTGCCGATGCGGGCGCGCGCTCGTTCAGCTGCATCTACCAACGGGCGGACATGAGCGCGACTGTCGCCATGACGATGTTCCTCGAGTTCTTCTCCGACGCGATCGAAGCGATGGAAGACGGTTTCGCGCGCGACGGCCGGACGGCCGGCAAGCGTCGCCGGACAGCGCGATAACGACAGCGGCCACGCGAGCGCATCGCACTGCGATGCAGTGCAACACGCGTACCCGCGCGCGTGCGGTCGTGACGTTGTGCGTGCAACGTCCGGCCGCATTACTTCATTCCCTTATTGCGGAAAAAAATTTGTTCATGGGACTATCGAATGCGTTGTCGGCGCACCGAGGGGGTCGCAGGCAGCGTGATGTCCCTCGCAACGACTGACAAGAACATCGGCAGACAATGAACAGAACAGCGATCTTTCCGTATGCGTCCGCGTTGCTCGCGGCCGCCATGATGACGGCCTGCGGCGGCAACGACATCGAAACCGACACGGGTGCCACGACGACACCCACGGCCGACACGAGTTGTCTCGCAATCGACAACAGCGGCTCGACTGTCGTGGTCGGGTCGAACCAGCCGGGCGACCCGTCACTGCCGGAAGCGTCGTCCGGTTATCGCACCGGGATGAAGCCCGTCTATGCGAAAACGTATCTGGTCGCCACGTCGAACGCCTACGCGAGCGCGGCCGGTTGCGCGGTGCTGAAGAAAGGCGGCACGGCCGCCGACGCGGCGGTCGCCGTGCAGGCCGTGCTCGGGCTGACCGTGCCCGAAGCGACGGGCCTCGGCTCGGGCGGTGTGCTGCTCTACTACGATGCGCGCGGCAAGACGCTGCAGGCGTATGACGGCCGGGAAACCGCGCCGGCCGCCGCGACGGAGAACTACCTGCGCTATGTCGACGATGCGACCGACCACTCCGCGCCGCTGCCGAATGCGCGTGCGAGCGGCCGCTCGATCGGCACGATCGGTGTGCCGAGGCTCATCGAGGCGCTGCAGCAGGATCACGGCCGGCTGCCGTGGCAGAACCTGTTCGGCGATGCGATCACGCTCGCGACCAACGGCTTCCCGATCGGTGGCCGGCTCGCCGACGCGATCGCGGCGAACGCCGCGAACCTGAAGCGCGACCCCGAGGCCGCCGCGTATTTCCTGAACGCCGACGGTTCGCCGAAGACACTCGGCACCGTGCTGAAGAATCCGGCGTATGCGCGCACGCTGACGCTGATGGCGCAGTCGGGTGCGAACGCGCTGTACACGGGGCAGATCGCGCAGGACATCGTCGCGAAGATCACCACGACGAAGGGCGCCGATGGCTCGACGCTCACGCCGGGCAAGACGACCGTCGCGGATCTGGCCGCCTACCAGGCGAAGCGCCGCGACCCGGTGTGCACGACCTATCGCAGCTACTGGGTGTGCGGGATGCCGCCGCCGTCGTCGGGCGGCATCGCGGTCGCGTCGGCACTCGGCATTCTCGAGAACTACGACCTGAAGTCGCTGAAGCCGACGGCGATCGATCTCGAAGGCGGCAAGCCGACCGTCGCGGGCGTGCACCGCATCACCGAGGCCGAGCGGCTCGCGTATGCCGACCGCGACAAATACGTGGCCGATACGGATTTCGTGCCGCTGCCGGGCGGCACGTGGAACACGCTGCTGAACAAGCCGTACCTGAAATCGCGCGCGGCGCTGATCGACCCGGCCAAGAGCATGGGTACCGCGCAGCCGGGCGATCTCGGTGCGGTACCGCTCGGGGTCGACACGACGTTGATCGAGCACGGCACGAACCAGTTCACGATCGTCGACGGCGACGGCAACGTGCTGAGCGCGACGACCACGGTCGAGTCGAGCATGGGCTCGTTCCACATGACCAACGGCTTCCTGCTGAACAACCAGTTGACCGATTTTTCCGCGAACCCGGTCGACAGTTCGGGCAATCCGGTGGCCAACCGCCTGCAGCCGGGCAAGCGGCCGCGCAGCTCGATGGCGCCGACGATCGTGTTCGGTCAGGCCGCGGACGGCTCGCGCGGTGACTTCGTGATGGCGACCGGTTCGCCGGGCGGCGGCACGATTCCGCAATACGTAGTCAAGACGCTCGTCGGCGCGCTCGACTGGGGTCTCGATGCGCAGCAGTCCGCCGGGCTCGTCGACTTCGGCGCAAGCAACAGCCCGACGACCACGATCGGCGGCGAGCATCCGAACGTCAACACGGCGAACAACGGGGCGAACGATCCGCTGATCACGGGGCTGCTCGCGCTCGGGCACAAGGTGTCGACGTCCGCGCAGGCGAGCGGCGTCAACACGGTGATGCGCGTGACGGTCGGCCAGTCGCCCGCGTTGCAGGGCGGCACCGATCCGCGGCGTGAAGGCGTCGTGCTCGGCAATACGTTCCGGCCATAATCGGGCGGTACGCGTGCGGTTCCGGTCTGCCCGTATTGGCCGACGGGCGATCGGGGCCGTGCATCGTGAAGGAGCCGCAATGATGCATGCGCATCTGCTTGAAATGGACGCCATCCTGTCGGCGCCGGGCTTTTTCGATTTCCTCGCCGACCTGGATTGCGACCGCGCGCTGGACAGTCGCGATGCCGAGCCGTTCGATGCACAGTGGATGGCGTCGTTCGACGAAATCGACGGTGATCCGGGCGCAGCGCTCGACCGGCCGGCCGTGGATGCGCTGAGGGAAAAGGCGTTCAAGCTCGCGTTCGGCGCGTCGGGGCATGCCGGCGTGGCGGCGTGCGTGTCCGACGACATCGAGCTGATCGCGAGAAGCCGGTTGTCAGGCCGTACCGACGGCTGGCCGACGAGCGTCCTTTGGAATGCTTATAGAAGCGGCCGGTTTCCCTGCTAGCCGTTTCCGGTCGCTTCCGGCCGTTTCGCCTGTCTGGTTCCGATCCGCGGCGATCAGCCTTGGCTCCGTCGCGGAATGCACCGCGCGACACGCCTCCTGACTCTCCCCGTCCGTCGGACTACACCGTCCCGATCCCGTTGCAATCCTCCGATTGTCAAACTGTGTGAATCAATCGTCAGCATTTGCAACCGAAGTAACAGTCCCCGCAAATCAATCGTTTTGCGCGTTCGCGCCGCTACATTAGCTCCACCTGCCGCACGTCGCGGTGAGGCATGCGACAAGCCGCACGAAGGCGGCCCGCAGCAACAACGTCTTTGGGGAGAATGACCATGAACAAGATCCGTACGATTCTGGTGGGTGCTGCACTGACGGCAGTGGCGACTTCGGCTGCGTTCGCACAGACGGCGCAAACCGGCGCCCAGGGTTCCGCGGGTGTCGGCGCGCAGGTTCAGACGCCGCTGCTCGGCGGTGGCGTGGGTGTGCAGGCCGGCGCCGGCGCGAACGCGGCAGGCTCGGGTTCGGGCGCGGGCAACGTCGTCGGCGGTGCGCTGAACGGCGTCGGCAAGACGGTCGGCGACGTGGGCTCGGCGGCCGGCAACGCGGTGGGCGGTGCGACGCACGCGGTCGGTTCGGCAGCGGGCACGGCGAAGGATGCCGCCGCATCGGCCGTCCACTCGACGAAAGCGCACGTGAAGCATGTCGCGGGCAAGGCGAAGAGCCACGCGCAAGGCGCGGTGTCGACGGCAGGCGACGTCGCCGGCGGCGCGAAGGCGAAGGCCGGCGAGGCGCTCGAAGGTGCGACGAACGCGGTGCAGGGCGGCGCATCGGTCGGTGTGAAGGGTTCGGCGTCCGCGCAAGGCGGCGCGCTGTAAGCGTCACGCTTCCCGTCAAGGCCCGGCCCGCTTCGATGCGGGCCGGGCTTTTCTATTGGCGCGCGCGGCGCGCCGTTCAACGCATCCTCGATACGGGGATGCGTCGACGTTCGCCACCGATCCGGCGACGCGACACGTATGCGCGCCTTTGCCTGGGGCCGCCGGCACGTGCCCGCAACGGGCGGCGTGCGCGCCCCCTGCCCATTGCCCGCCCGCCATGCTTAAATAGCGGGGCTCCCGGTCGCCGGGCCGCCGGGATCGCGGTGCCGGCCGACACGGGCCAGCATGTCCGATCGACATCGTGACGACAGACGACACCAAAATGCCGTTCCGGCCAGTCCGGCGCGGCCCGATAACATTCCGAGGCCTCACGTCATGACCATCCTGTTCCGTCTTCTCGCGCTCGCCTGCGTGCTTTGGCTGGCCGCCTGCGCAGCGCCGCCCCCGCCGTCCGCCAGCACCGGCGCGTCCGCCGCCGCACCGGATGCCAGCGAACGCCGCGGGCTCGGCACTGCATGGGGCGAGTCGGTGCGATCCGAAACCCGCCAGGTCGATTTCGAACGCGCGGATCCGGCGAAGCCGACGGATCTCGCGTCGGTCTATTACAACGATGCGCTGCCCGGACATCCGCCCGCGTCCCAGGTTCGCCGGTTGCCGACCCGCGTCGCGCTCGCCAACGGCGACATCGCGCTGTCGTTTACGGACGAAAAGGGTGCACCGCTGCGTCTCGCGCGCAGCAATGGCCGCTGGCACATGGCGGGCGTCGAAGGTTCGCGCTACATGATCGTGCTGCGCAACCAGGGGCGCCGCACGTTCGAAGTCGTGTCGACCGTCGACGGGCTCGACGTGCTGTCGGGGCGGCCGGGCAGCTACACGAATGGCGGTTACGTGCTGTATCCGGGCCGTACGCTGACGATCGAGGGCTTCCGCAAGAGCCGCGACGAAGTCGCCGCGTTCCGCTTCGCGGCGGTGCCCGACAGCTACGTCGCGAACTCGAAGTACGGCGATTCGGCGAACGTCGGCGTGATCGGCGTCGCGCTGTTCGCGCAGAAGGAGAATGAAGAGGAAGCGCTGCGCCGCAACGCGAATCCGTTCCCCGGCAATGACAACGGCTATGCTCCGCCGCCGGTGCCGCGCGGCGAGTGACGTTGCGTCGTGGATCGGCCGCGCGCGTCGCGGCGAACGATGCACGCGCGGCGATCCTGGGTCGCCGCGGCCCGAGCGGCATGCCGGCGCATGTGACGGACTTCACGACGGTCCTGCGCGATTCTCGCGAGCATGGATCGGCCCGATGAGATCGTCGATTGCATTGAAGCTCGCGGCGCTGGCGCTGCTGGCCTCGAATGCCGCCGTTGGATTCGCCGAAACGCCGGCGCCAGAATCGGTGCGGCTCGCCAACGGTCACGAGATCGAATGGGCGAGCCCGAGGTTGTTCGAGGTCGATGCGGCCCGTCACATGAAATCGGCACTGATCGTGCCGGTCGCGCTGCGCCGTGCATTGGCCGAGGCATCGAGCGTTGCGTTTCCGTCGGGCCGTTCGAAGCGGATCGACGGCAACGACTATCTGCTGGTCGTCGTCAATCGCTCGTCGAGCAGCCGTCCGACCGGATATTGCGGCGCGGGCGAAGAAGGGTCGCTTTACGTGCTGGAACTGCGCGGCACCCGTGCGGTGCCACGTTTCTCGCTGCCGGTCCAAAGCTGTCTCGATTCCGTTTCTCTCGAAACCGACGGTGGAACTCAATCGCCTTATCTGGCGATCGCGTGGCACGACGATCCGGCCGCCATCGACATCCGGTGGGAATATGTCGCGCATGGCGGCGCGCTGCATCGCGTTTATCGTTTCGTGAACGGCACGTTTGTCGAGGCCGAGGTACCGCGGTAACACGGTCATCCCGTGGCACGATGGCGATTCGAAATCGCATCGCGTGCTTCCCTTCCTTCCGGATCCACGGAGAGCGTCATGTCGTTACCCGCTTTCAGGTACCATCCCGACCCGCCGGCAACGGGCAGTGTGATCCGCTCGGACGCGCGCTGCGTGTGTTGCGACGATGCACGTGGTTGCGTATACGCCGGCCCCGTGCATGCGGTCGACGAGTATGAGAATTGCCTCTGCCCATGGTGCATCGCCGACGGTTCGGCGCAGCCTTCACTGGCACGTACGGCATCGGCGGCGGCGAATGGGACGAAGTGCCCGACGCGGTCGTCAGCGAAATCGCTTGTCGCACGCCGGGCTTTCAGGGTTGGCAGCAGGAGCGGTGGTGGACGCATTGCGGCGATGCCGCGCAGTTCGTCGGCCGTGCGGGTGCGGGAGAACTGCGCGCGCTCGGCCCGCAGGCAGTCGCGTCGATTCGGGAATCGACCGGACTCGACGAGGGCGCGGAGTGGGAGCGTTGCCTTGCCGCACTCGACAAGGACGGTTCACCGACCGCGTCTATGTTCCGCTGTATCCGTTGCGGCGAACCCGGCGGCTACCAGGATTGCGACTGATGGCCTGGCTCACGGCATCGCGCGGCGATCGCAGGCTTTATCGTCATGAAACAGAGGAATCTTCGTGAAGTTCATCCACGCGGCAGACATACATCTTGACAGCCCGTTGCACGGCCTGAGCGCGTATCCCGACGCGCCGGCCGCGCAGTTGCGCAACGCGTCGCGCGAGGCGCTGCGGCAACTCGTGGATCGTGCGATCGAAGAGGAGGTTGCATTCCTCGTGATTGCCGGCGACCTGTACGACGGCGACTGGAAGGATCACAACACGGGCATCTTCTTTGGCCAGCAGATGGGGCGCCTGCGCAAGGCCGGCATCCGTGCGTTCGTCCTCGGCGGCAACCACGATGCCGAAAGCGAGATGACGAAGAAGCTGACGCTGCCCGACAACGTCACCGTATTCGGTCACCGCAAGGCGGAAACCCACAAGCTGCCTGAATTCGAAGTCGCGCTGCACGGGCAGAGCTTCAAGGACAAGGCCGTCGTCGACAATCTCGCGATCGGCTATCCGGACCCGGTGCCCGGTTACTACAACATCGGCGTGCTGCATACGGCGCTCGAAGGCTATGCGGCGCACGCGAACTATGCGCCGTGCACGCTGGCCGAACTCCATGCGAAAGGCTACGACTACTGGGCGCTCGGCCACGTGCACGAATTCCAGCAATGGTCGGGGCCGTCCACCGTGGTGTTTCCCGGCAACCTGCAGGGGCGCCATATCCGCGAGACGGGCCGCCGCGGCGCGGTGCTCGTGACGGTCGAGCAAGGCCGCACGCAGGTCGAGCGTCTGTATCTCGACGTGCTGCGCTGGGAAGCCGTGTCGGTCGACGCGTCCGATTGCCTGACCGTCGCCGACCTGTCGAGAAAGATCGGCCAGTCGCTGGAAGCGCTGCTGACCGTCGACGGTCATGTGCCGCGCGCGGTGCGTGTGACGGTCGCGGGGCGTACGCCCGCCCACGGCCTCTTTTTCGGCCGCGCGCCGCAGTTGCGCGCGGAGGTGCTGAACCAGATCGGCATCATCGGCAACGAGCGGCTGTGGCTCGAGAAGGTCCGGCTCGCGACGTCCGCGGCCGATCATCAGCCGGGCGAAAGCGAGCAGCTCGAAGCGCTCGAGGACCTGAAGCAGATCCTGGCCGATGCCGCGCGCGATCCGGATTTCCTCGAGTTGCTCGAACGCGACCTGAAGCCGTTCGTCGGCAAGGTGCGCAGCGACGTGAAGGAAGAGGTGCCGTTGTTGGCGATGGCACGCGCGGGCGAGCTCACGGCGCTCGTCGAGCAGGTCGGGCCCGCGTTGCTTGCGCGGCTGGCGAGGGGGGAGTAAGCGATGCGGATCAACCAGCTCGATCTGATCAAGTACGGCAAGTTCACCGACGAGACGCTGCGTTTTCCGTCGGCCGACGAGGATTTCCACGTGATCGTGGGGCCGAACGAGGCCGGCAAGTCGACGATCCGCACGGCCGTGTCGGAGCTGCTGTTCGGGATGAAGCTGCAGACGCCGCTCGATTTCCTGCACAGCACACCGGAACTGCGGATCGGCGGCGTGCTGGAGAGCGGCACGGGCAAACTCGCGTTCCACCGCGCCCGCGGGCGCAGTCCGCTGCGTACGCCTGCCGACGACAGATTGCCCGACGACTACCTGGCCGCGGTTCTCGACGGCGCCACGCGCGAATTCTTCGAGCAGATGTTCGGGCTCGATCACGGGCGTCTGGTCGACGGCGGCCGGAGCATTCTCGACGCATCCGACAAGCTCGGCCAGGTGCTGTTCGAATCGGCCGCCGGGGTCGGTAGTCTCGGGCCGGTGCGCGAGGAGCTCGATGCGCGTGCGCTCGAGCTGTGGGCGCCGCGTCGCAGCGGCAGCGTGTTTGCGCTCGCCGAAACGTCGTTCAACGAAGCCGTGACCGAACTGAAGACGGTTCAGGTGCGCACGCGCGACTGGGTCGAACGCAAGGATGCGCGCGAAGCGGTCGAACAGCAGATCGAGCAGGCGCGCGCGGAACAGCGCCGGCTCGAAGCGCTGCGCTCGAAGCTCGAGCGCGTGCGACGGCTGGCGCCGTATCTCAAGGAGCTGACGGTCAAGGACGCGGCGCTCGCGGAACTGGGCGCGGTCGTCGAGTTGCCGCCCACCGCGTATGCGGATCTGTTGAAGGCGCAGGGCGATCTCGCGGCCGAACAGAAGGTGCTCGAGGAACGGCGTGCCGACCTGCTCGCGAAACGGCAGGCGCGCGATGCGATCGAGGCCGACGCTGACACGCTGGCGCTCGAAGCTGACATCGAAGCGCTCGATCGGCTGCGCGGCGCGTGCATGAATCACGCGCAGGATCTGCTGCTGTTGGGTGCGGACGTCGAGCGGCACCTGTCCGCCGCGTTCGCCGCGGCCGCCCAGCTCGACTGGCCGACGGACGAAGCGTCGCTGCGAGCGTCGCTGCCGACGGCGCTGTCGCTGAAGACCGTGGCCAACCTGTTGCGCGAACACGGCGCGCTGCACCAGGCGCTGTCCGGCGCGCGCGAATCGCTCGACGAACGCACGCGCGAGCTGGCGCAGGTGCAGGAACAACAGGCGCGCCTGTCGACCGTCGATGTGCCGGAAACGCTGCGCGCGGCGTTGGCCGATGCGCAGGGCTTTCGCAACAGCGGCCAGCGCGAGCAGGCGCTCGAACAGGAAATCGCTGCCGCCGAACGCACACTGTCCGGCGCACTCGATGCGCTCGGCCGGTGGCGCATGCCGGTCGACACGCTGCGCGCGCTCGACGTGCCGTCGGTGGCACGGCTCGGCGCGCTGCTGAAGGAGGACAGCGAACGCGCGAGCGCGGCCGCTGCCGCACGCGACGCACGGGACGGCGCGCTCGAAGAGCTCGAGCGGCTCGAACTGCAGGAGAAGCACTTCGCGGAGAACCACAAGGTCGTCACGACCGCCGACGTGCTGGCAGCGCGCGCGCGGCGCGACGGCGCATGGGGCGATATCCGCAGCGGCGCGATCGATCTCGGAACGGGCGCGCCCGCGCTCGACGATGCGATTCGCCTTGCGGACGAACTCGTCGACGCGCAGTTGGGTGCGACGCAGGCAGCGGCGACGTTGCAGTCGCTGCGTCAGCAGGTCGAATCCGCGCGTGCGGGCGTGACGCGCAGGCAGGCCGCGCTGGACGAGCGCGAACGTGAGCTCGCCGCGCATCGCGAGGCATGGGCCGCGCTCGCGACGACGGCCGCGGTGCCCGGCATGCCGCTGGCGGCGATGGGCGACTGGCTTGCGAAGCGCGACACGGTGTTCGCCGCGCAGGCCGATCTCGATCGCCAGCGCCGCGAATTCGACACGATTCGCGCCGCGCGGGCCGGTGCCGAAGCTGCGTTGCGCGCTGCGCTGCGTACCGTGTCGCGAGGCGGCGAGTCGGACGGTCTGGCGGCGCTCGTCGCGACCGCCGAGGCCTTCGTACAGTCAGCCGAGAAAGCGCTCGCGCAGCAGGACAGTCTCGAGGAGCGCGCGCGGGAAGCCGAACGCGGATGCGCGACGGCGCAATCGCGCGCCGGCCACGCGCAGGCGGCCTACGACGCGTGGCACGCGCAATGGCGCGATGCGCTGGCCGACGCGAAGCTTTCCACGAGCGCGGCGACGTTGGCCGCGGCGGAAGGTGCGCTCGCGCTTGTCAACGCCGTGACCGCCGAACTGGCCGATGCCGACGCACCGCGCAACCGGATCGCCGTGATCCGCGCGGAACTGGCCGCGCTCGAGGCGGGCGCACGGCGGCTTGCCGCGGCGCTCGCGCCGGAATGGCTGACGAGCGGCGACTGGCCGGACGTCGCGCGCCGGCTGACGATGCGCCTCGCCGCCGCCAGGGAAATCGCGCGTGCGATCGGTCGGGCCGACGAGGCCGTGCGGCAGGCCGACGGCAAGGTCGCGGATGCCGCCGCCGCGGTGGCCGGTGCCGATGCACGCATCCAGCCGCTGCTGCAACTGGCCGGTGTCGTGTCGATCGATGCCGCGCTGCCGCTGGCCGAACGCTCGGACCGGCAGCGCCAGCTGCGGCAGGCAGTCGATGCCGCGCACGAGGCACTGGTGCGCGACGGCGACGGTTTGTCCCGCTCCGCCGTCGAAGCCGAAGTCGCTGAGCAGGACATCGCCGACGTACCAGCGCACCTCGAAGCGGTGAAGCAATCGCTCGGCGATGTCGGCAAGCGGCTCAACGAGCTTTCACAGCAGCAGGTCGTGGCCGATCAGGCGTTCGGCGCGATCGACGGCCAGGCGAACGCGGCCGTTGCCGAGTCGAAACGGCAGGAAGCGCTGGCGGCGATGGGCGATGCAGCCGAACAGTACCTGGAAGCGGCTACGGCAAGCCGGTTGCTGAAGTGGGCGACGGATCGCTATCGCGACCAGAAGCAGGGGCCGATGCTCAGGCGCGCGGGCGAAATCTTCGCCGGGCTCACGCTGGGCGAATTCGCGCGGCTGACCGTCGATACCGAACGGACGCCGCCCGCCCTGTATGCACGGCGGACGAAGGGCGCGTCGGTCGAGGTTGCCGGGTTGAGCGAAGGCACGCGTGACCAGTTGTTTCTTGCGCTGCGGATCGCGGCGCTGGAACTGCAGCTCGGCAGCCGGACCGCGCTGCCGTTCGTGGCCGACGATCTGTTCATCAACTTCGACGACGCGCGAGCGAAGGCCGGCCTCGATGCGCTGCGCGATCTGTCGACGCGAACCCAGGTGCTGTTCCTGACGCACCACGACCACCTGCTGCCGCTCGTGCGGGACGTATTCGGTGCGCAGGTCAACGTGGTCGAGCTGCAGCGCGCGCCGGTGAGCGCGTGATGCGGGGTGTGCCGGGATGCCGGCGCACGGGCGCGGTCATCGCGTGCAGGTAGTATGTGCGGTTCCGAAATGCGCGCGACCGGTTCTGCCGGTCGCGGGTCTGGCCATACGAGGGGGGAATATGAAAAAGCTGGTAGCCGCCATCGCGTTCGCGGCGGACAAGCATCGCAATCAGCGGCGCAAGGACGAAGAAGCGTCGCCGTACATCAATCATCCGATCGCGCTCGCCGACGTGCTGGCCAACGAGGCCGGCGTCGAGGACGAGCGGGTGATCGTCGCGGCCGTACTGCACGACACGGTCGAGGATACGGAAACGACCGAGCAGGAGCTGCTGCGGCTGTTCGGCAAGGACGTGGCGGACATCGTGATGGAAGTCACCGACGACAAGTCGTTGCCGAAGGAAGAGCGCAAACGCCTGCAGGTCGAGCATGCGGCGACCATCAGCCGGCGTGCGAAGCTCGTGAAGCTGGCCGACAAGATCTGCAACCTGCGCGACATCGCACGGCATCCGCCCGCGGACTGGCCGCTCGAGCGCAAGCAGGCGTACTTCGACTGGGCGAAGTCGGTCGTCGACCCGATGCGCGGCGTGCATCCCGGTCTCGAAGCGATCTTCGACGCCGCCTACGACGCACGGCCGGCGGACTGAGGCGCCCGCATGCGATCGGCCCGATCCTTCGGATCCGCGCGGCAATCGCCGGCCGTGGCGGGTGTCGATGTGGGTGGCGAAAAGAAGCAATGCGATCTCGTGATCCTGCGCGGACCAATGGTCGTTTGCCGCGAGGAACGGATCGCGCCCGAAGCGGTGCCTGCGCTGTGTCTTGCCCATGACGTCGTGGCCGTCGGTGTCGACGCACCGAGCCTGTGGTGGACGGGGAGCGGGCGCCGGGCGGCCGAACAGGCGCTCGCGCGCGAACGGATCTCATGCTTTCCGACGCCGTCGCGGGAGCAGGCGGTCGCGAGCACGTCAGGTTTCTTCGACTGGATGTTCATGGGAGAGCGCGTCTACCGCGCACTCGCGGACGCCTATCCGCTGCTGACCGGCGCGCGCTATGCGGGCGGGCGCGCGAGCTTCGAAACCTATCCTTATGCGATCACCTGCGCAATGCTGGGCAAGACTGTTGCGTCGGCGAAGCAGAAACGCAACCAGCGCCGGCAGTTGCTGGAGCGGCTGGGGATCGACGTGTCGACGCTGAAGTCCGTCGATGCGCGAGACGCGACCCTGTGCGCGTTGACCGCGCAATACGTCATCGACGGGAATGCGCACGCGTATGGCGATACGGAGGGCGGATATATCCGCGTGCCGATCGTGAACGAGACGATCGCTCTCGACGCACCGTAGTTGTGTCGCGCGGCCCGGGCGAGGCGCGTAGCAAAAAGGTGAGCTTTTTCGGGAGGGGCGCGGCCGGTGTGCCGGCGAGGGGGTCAGGCTGCGATTGCCGGCCGGCAAGCATCGGAATGGCTGGCGCACACGGCGTTACGCCGGCGCGCTACGCGATTCCGGGCTGCGTTACTCAATCCTCGAGGATGGCTTTCGGCACGTTGGACAGGTCGCAGGCTTGCGCCTGTTCGAAGTAGCCTTCGGCGTCGTCGATCATCACGACTGCGACGTCGATCAGTTCGTCGAGCCGTTGCAGCAGCGATTCGCGCCACTCGATGTGTTCGTCACGCTCGGGCGTCTTGTCCAGCTGCTCGATTATCGAGTCGGCCGTCTGCAGGAAGGGAATCGCCTGCTGATAATTTTCGATCGAGACCATCGCCGCGTTGCGCGCGCCGACGAGCCGCTCGCGGTGCTCGTCTGCCAGTTCGGATTCGCCGCTGATTCGCGGCAATACATCCGAGATGCGTTGCAGAAGCGGCGGAGCCTGTTCTTCCAGGATGATGGCGCGCTCGCGGAGCGCTGCATATTCGTCGCGAAGGTCGGCGTCGCCGGGTTGAGTCGTGCTGTCCATCGTGGATATGAGTGCGTGGTTCGGTCGCGGCATGATACTCGACAGCACCGGATTCCTTGCCCGTTCCGCGTCCGTATATATAGGGAAACGAGAGGCATACGTCACACCAATAGAGGTTTGATCGCGTGGCGACGCGCGGCTCGTCGTGAGGCTAGCCCCCGTGCGCGCCAGCGCACGGGGGCTTTTTCAAAATATTTTCACAAAGGGCTTGCGCAGATGGGGGCAGGTGCTTAGAATCACGCCTCTTTCGCGCTAACGGAAACGCGGCGCGGAAAGGGAAGCGGAGCTGGTGGTGTGCTGCAGTGTCGGGCACGCGGCTGGCCTGGAAGTTGAACCCCGCAGTCGCAACGATGTAGTGTAAAAAGTTGTTGACGAGCTGCGAAACACGGTTCATAATCTCGCTTCTCTGCTGCTGAAAACGCAGTGCTGCCGGGAAACACGAAGTTCCTCGCAGATTGCTCTTTAAAAATTAACAGCCGATAAGTGTGGGCGCTTGATGGAAGCGAGCTGATCCTCGGATCAGATAGCAAAAGTATCAAGAGTCTCACACTAAAGTAAGTCAGGTTTATGAAGTGATTCATATTCCTGTCAGCTTTGAGTGAGCGACCGGTTCTTAACTGAACCGAAAACAGTAACAGGTTTAAACTGAAGAGTTTGATCCTGGCTCAGATTGAACGCTGGCGGCATGCCTTACACATGCAAGTCGAACGGCAGCACGGGTGCTTGCACCTGGTGGCGAGTGGCGAACGGGTGAGTAATACATCGG
>NZ_QOBB01000089.1:0-27068 GCF_024704855.1 Burkholderia sp. HAN2018
AACGCGAACCGGGCCGCCGCGCAGGCGGTCGATCAGTCGGCGGCGCCCGCGACGGCCGCGGTTGCCGGCCCCGCGTCGGGCACGCTGCTGCCGCCGCCGAGCCAGCTCTATGGCGACCTGTTCGTCGCGGTGCAGACCGCGCAGATCTATCCCGACCAGAAGACCTTCGTCGACGCGACGCCCGACAGCGATCCCGCGACGATCGTGCAGTTGTATCAGCAACAGAAATCGCAGCCGGGCTTCTCGCTGAAGGCGTTCGTCGGCCAGCATTTCACGCCGCCCCCGGAAGGCGGCGTCACGCCGCCGCCGAACCAGACGCTGCGCCAGCACATCGACTGGCTGTGGCCGCAGCTCACGCGCACGAGCACGACGGTGCCGCCCTACAGTTCGCTGATTCCGCTGCCGAAGCCGTATGTCGTGCCGGGCGGCCGCTTCCGCGAAGGCTACTACTGGGATACCTATTTCACGATGCTCGGGCTGCAGGTGTCGGGCCGCGAGGATCTCGTCGACGACATGCTCGACAACTTCGCCCATCTGATCGACACGATCGGGCACATCCCGAACGGCAACCGCACGTACTACGCGAGCCGCTCGCAGCCGCCGTTCTTCGCCTATATGGTCACGCTTGCCGCACAGGCCGAAGGCGACAAGGTCTACCAGAAATATCTGCCGGAACTGCGCAAGGAGTACGCGTACTGGATGCAGGGCGAAACCACGACGCCGCGCGGGCAGGCCGCGCGCAATGTGGTCGCGATGCCCGACGGCGCTGTGCTGAACCGCTACTGGGATGCGAGCGATACGCCGCGCGACGAGTCGTATCTCGAGGACGTGACGACCGCGAAGTCGGCGCCGGGGCGTCCGGCGAACGAGGTGTACCGCGACCTGCGCGCGGGCGCCGAAAGCGGCTGGGACTACAGCTCGCGCTGGTTCGGCGACGGCAAGACGCTCGCGACGATCCGCACGACGTCGATCGTGCCGGTCGACCTGAACAGCCTGATGTTCCATCTCGAGACGACGATTGTGAAGGGCTGCGCGCTCACGCGCGACGTGGCCTGCGTGACCGATTTTTCCGGGCGCGCGGCGCGGCGTGCGGCCGCGATCAACCGCTATCTGTGGAACCGTCGCGGCTACTACGGCGACTACGACTGGCAGTTGCGCAAGCCGCGCGACGCCGTGACGGCCGCCGCGCTGTATCCGTTGTTCGCGGGCGTTGCGTGGCCCGAGCGCGCGAAGGCGACCGCGCGCGAGGTGCGCAAGACGCTGCTGCAGCCGGGCGGCCTCGCGACGACCACCGAGAACACGGGGCAGCAGTGGGACGCGCCGAACGGCTGGGCGCCGTTGCAGTGGATCGCGATCGACGGGCTGCGGCGCTACGGCGAACCGGCGCTCGCGAAGGACATCGGCACGCGTTTCCTGTCCGACGTGAAGCACGTGTATGCGACCGAAGGCAAGCTCGTCGAGAAATACGTGGTCGAAGGCGCCGGCACGGGCGGCGGTGGGGGCGGCGAATATCCGCTGCAGGACGGCTTCGGCTGGACCAACGGCGTCACGCTGAAACTGCTCGGGCTGTACGGCGAGTGACGCGCGGCACGGGCCGCGCGCTTGCCCCGCGAGAGAACGCACGGGCCGGACTGTCGCGTAAGCGGCCGTCCGGCCCGTGTCTGCATCCGGCGTGCGTCAGAACACGATCGTCGTGCGCACGCCGACCACCGTTTCGTCCCCGATGCGCGCACCGGCCGCGTTCGGGTTCGGGATGCCGCCGCCCGGACGGAAGAAGTGCTGCAGGTCGGCCTGCAATTGCCACCACGGCGTGACCTGGTACTGGTAGGTCGCCTCGACGACCGTTTCCGCGCGGCGTACCGGATAGCCGGGTGTCGTGTATGCGCCGGTGTCGCCGTCGAGGCCGCGCGCATGCGAGCCGATCTTCGTGTAGCCGACCGCGAGACCCGCGACGTCGTTGTCGCGTCCCTTGAACGGCGCCTTCAGCGTCACGCCTGCATTGGTGGCGAAATCGACGGTATTGCGGTCGCCCGGCGCGCCCATCACGCGCGCGAACACGCCCACCGAGCGCGGGCTGTCCGGCGCCGGCCGCCACACCATCTGGTCCGCGACCGCATAGAAACTGTAGTTGCCGCGATGCGTGGCCGGCATGCCGTTGCTCGCCGGATTCGCGAGCGACAGGCCGTCGGTGCCGTAGCGCGGATCGTTCGCATGCTGCGACTGATACCAGAAGCCGAGCTTGTACGTGCCCGGCAGGCCGGCCGGCTGCGGCGCCTTCGGATCGGCGGGCGGCGCGTTCAGCGCATACTGCACTTCGCCGATCACGAACGCGCCGCTGCGCAGGTTGAAGTTGGTGCCGTGCGCGTTCAGCACCTGCGCATCGCCGTCGGTGCGGCCGGCCGGGTTGCCGTCGAACACGCCGACCATCGCGGTCCACGCATCGGCGGGCTTCACGCGCAGCCGCACGCCGAGCGACGACATCGGATACGCGGGGCCGCCGGCCGGCAGATCGGTCGACGGCAGCACGGGCCAGCCGAACGTGGCGTTCATGAAGGCCGCCGCGTTCTGGCTCACCATGAATTCCTGGTCGACGCTCTGCTGGCCGACCTTCACGTCGACCTTGTCGTCGAGCAGCGACTGCTGGTACCAGAGCTCCCATAGGCGCGTGGTCGAATTCGCCTCGATGCCGGTCGCGGTCTGCAGCGTCTGCAGATAGCGCTGCGTGAGGTTGGTGCCGTGAATCTGCAGCGCCGACACGTTGAACGTGCCGCCCGGCAGGCCGACCGCCTTGCCGGTGTCGACGTCGAAGCCGAATTGCGTGAGTCCCTGGTAGGCGCCGCCGCGACCCGTGCCGCCCGACGTGTTGTACAGGTACTCGCTGGTCTCCTGCAGGTTCAGCGTGATGCCGTGATCGCCCAGCACGTCGCGCAGGCCGCCCATGTTGCCGAGCAGGTTCGAGCGCTCCCGGAAGCCGGTGGGCGCGGCGGCGTCGCCGGCGCCGGCTGCCGGTTCGGCCGAGGCGGGCAGCGAAGATTGCGCGAACGCGGGAGCGGCGGCGAGCGACAGCAGCAGCGCGGCGAGCGCATCGAGGCGGAGCGTGCGCGGAACGTGTTCGAGAGGGTTCTTCATGTGGGCTCCGTTGGTGGTTTGATTAGTGAGGCTGAAGAAGCGAAAACGTGATGCGGGAAGCGTGGCGGGACTGTCGCGCAGCACGGCTGCGCGACGGACGATTTACGGCAGCCAGCCGCCGATACGCCACACCTGCGCGAAGCCGAGGCGCGGCGCGGCCGAGCACAGCAGCGCGACGAGCGCGACCGCGGCCGCCATCACGGCGAACAGCAGGCAGTCGAGCGGGCGGGGCGCTGCCGGCATCTGGGCGAGTGCTGAGCTGCGCCAGTTGCCGAGCGCATGGGCGAGCGGCGAGAGGCCGGAAACGAACGAGCGGTCGCATGCGACATGCACGATGCGCTTGAGCCTGACCGCGAGCGATTGAAGAAACATGACGCTGCCTCCGTCCGGTCCGGCGAAGGCCGGACGACGTGATCGAGCGCGGGCGCGTGACGCGGCCTGCGATCGGTGGGTGGAACGTAACGGAGCGTGCAACGGACGAACCGGCGATGGCCGGCCCGGAAGGAAGCGCGCTAACCCGACGAATGCGAGCTAGCGGCGTAAGACATGCGTCTGGCTGCTATCTCGCGATGGCTTGGCCGGCCTGGACCGGCGTCGAACTGCAACTAGAGCATGTGTCCACGGAGGGACTCCTGTGATGAATTGCGGCGGATTGTATTCGCGTCGTTTGCTGCAGTGCAAGTAAAAAACGCATGAAAGGCGCCGTGCGTGGCGGACGCATCGCCGTGGAGCGCGAGGGTGCGAGGCCGCCACGACGAGGCGACGGCCAAGTGCCGCGCCGTTGTTCGCACACATCGGATCGTGACCGTGACGTGACGCTCTGAAAGGTTTCGGCACGTCGTTTCAAGGGCAATTCTTTCAGTGCCGCGAAGGCGGAAATTTATTTCGGGAAATGGGGTTTGGCGGGGTTGACTTCACTTTCGGGCCGTCCATAGAATCCGGCATCTTCACTCTTGGGGCCGCCGCCTTGGACGCCTGCAGTAGTCGATCTTCGAACGAAATTTCCGCCTGAGCGACCGACGTCCGCGCCTCATCGAAGCCGCCGTTTGTCCCCCGGGCAAACGGTGCGCGCAGCAGTATTCCGCAGCAAATTCCTACGTGCACCCTGATTCGCGCCGGTTAGCGTGATGCGTTTTCGCATGCGCCGCCCGGTTTCACCGCCGCCCGGCAGGCGGCCGCGTTCGCGCACGCCTTTCCCTGGCGCGCGAATGCCGGCCCGCACGCCTGACGGCGGTCAACCGTGTTCTCCGGAACACCGCACAGGAGCCGCCATGAACGACAGTGACAGTTGTCCCTTATGCCCGTTGCACGCACAGACCCTTTTGAACCCGGGTCGCAGGGACAATCCGGCCGACTAGCCTGACACGCCGTTCAGGCGCCGGACTGGCCCCGCGCCCACCACGCGGCCGGCACGCTTGCCGTCGCCGCACGGAGCCAGACCATGAACTTCGGCCTTCTGCTGTCGAATCTCCCGCACGTCACGGAATCGCGCAACCACTACGACGCGATGCTGATGCTCGACGCCCGTCCGCGGGTGTTCTCCCGCCTGTTGAACCGGCTGAAATCGCTGATCCGCTGAAAAAAGCGCCGAGCGCGCCTCGGCATGCGCACGCGCGGCCGCCATCGGGCGGTCGCCCCGCGCGCATCCCAAGGTCGCACGCTCACCAGATAACCATTAGCCGTACGGAACACATCATGTCCACGCCATCCAACGTTTCTCCACCGATCGCCGTCGAACGCGCCGCCGTGCTCGACGAGGCCCACCTTGGCGACATCCGCGGCGCGCTCGGTACGATCGCGCATCACGACACCGGCACGCGCGGCTCGTGGTGGGCGCGTCTGCGCACGCTGCTCGCGATCATCGGCCCGGGCCTCATCGTGATGGTGGGCGACAACGACGCCGGCGCATTCGGCACCTACACGCAGGCCGGCCAGAACTACGGCACGACGCTGCTGTGGACGCTGCTGCTGCTCGTGCCCGTGCTGTACGTGAACCAGGAAATGGTGCTGCGCCTCGGCGCGGTGACGGGTGTCGGCCACGCACGGCTGATCTTCGAGCGCTTCGGCAAGTTCTGGGGCGCGTTCAGCGTGATCGACCTGTTCCTGCTCAATGCGCTCACCATCGTCACCGAGTTCATCGGCATCACGTTCGTGCTGGATTTCTTCGGGCTGCCGAAGGTCGCGGGCGTGTGCGTGGCTGCGGCGCTGACCATGGCCGCGGTGAGTACCGGGGATTTCAGGCGATTCGAGCGGTTCGCGATCGGGCTGTGCGTGCTGAGCCTGCTGCTTGTGCCGGTGCTCGTGTCGATCCATCCGCCCGTCGCGCAGATGACGCGCGATTTCTTCGTGCCGAACTGGCCCGCGCACGCGAAGCTGTCGGACGTGATGCTGCTCGTGATCGGCATCGTCGGCACGACCGTCGCGCCGTGGCAGCTGTTCTTCCAGCAGAGCTACGTGATCGACAAGCGCATCACGCCGCGCTTCATGAAGTATGAAAAGGCCGACCTGTGGATCGGCATCGCGTTCGTGCTGATCGGTGCGGTCGCCATGATCGGTTTCAGCGCCGCGCTGTTCAACGGGCATCCGGAAGCCGGCAACTTCGCCGACGCGGGCGGCATCATCGCGGGCCTCGAGAAGTATGCCGGCCGCACGAGCGCAACGCTGTTCGCGGTGGCGCTGCTCGACGCGTGCATCATCGGCGCGGCGGCCGTGTCGCTGTCGACGGCCTATGCAATCGGCGACGTGTTCAAGATCCGCCACTCGCTGCACCGCGGCGTGTCCGATGCGAAGGGTTTCTATCTCGTGTATTTCGGCATCGTCGCGGCCGCGGCCACGCTCGTGCTGATTCCGGGCAGCCCGCTCGGCCTGCTGACCGAAGCGGTGCAGACGCTCGCGGGCGTGCTGCTGCCGAGCGCGACGGTGTTCCTGCTGGTGCTGTGCAACGACCGCCAGGTGCTCGGCCCGTGGGTCAACTCGACGAAGCTCAACGTGTTCACCGGTGCGGTGATCTGGGTGCTCGTGCTGCTGTCGATCATCCTCACTGCGTCGGTGATGTATCCGGATATCAGCGGCGAAGCGATCGTCGACGTGCTGGTCGGCGGCACCGTGCTCGCGATCACGGGCTACATCGCGACGGTATTGATCCGTCGCAACAAGCGCGTGATTGAACCGGCGATCGATCGCACGTTGCGCGACACGTGGCGCATGCCGCCGCTCGATACGCTCGAGCCGCAGAACATGACGCTGGCGACGCGAATCTGGATGGCCGTGCTGCGCGGCTATCTCGTGATCGCGGTCGGTCTCGTGATCGTCAAGGTGGTGCAGATGACGCTGCTGAAGTAACGCAGGCCGTCTGCCAGGAAACGGCGCCGGGCCGCAGCCCGCACATGCCGGCCTCCGTGGCCGGCATGTGCGTTTACGCGCCCGCTTGCGGCACGTCGCATGCGCTGCGCGACGGTCAGATCAATTCGAGCTTCGACGTCAGGTACGTGAGCTGGATGCGGTTCGCGACGCCGAAGCGCTTGCGCAGCTTGCGCAGGTGATAGTCGACGTTGTGCGCGCTGGTGTCGAGGCGCCGGCCGATCTCCTTGTCGGATGCGCCTTCGGCGATGCCGATCAGCAGTTCCTGCTCGAACGGCGTGAGCCCGTTCACCGCGCGCTCGCGCGATGTCGAGATCAGCTGCGGCGATGCGAACTTGTGCACCGACAGCCCGATCGACAGCGCCTGCTCGATCGTCGCCGGCGTGATCCATTCGCGCGTGCGGCGCGGCGCGGTGAAGCTCATGAACGCATGCAGCCGCGTGCCGGGCACGGCCATCGAATACATGATGCCGCTGCACATCCCGTCGTCCTGCATCGTCTGCAGGAAGCCGTCGAGCGCGGCCGGCGTCGCGCGCGGGCCGGCGTCGCGCTCGCGGTGTTCGCGGCGCAACTGCTGCAGATCCCACACGATCGGCATGTTGCACACGCGTGCGCCGAGCGTGCGCGGATCGACGTCGTGATGTTGGTGGCGCACGTAGTCGCCGCGATAGGTGGACGGGGTGAATGCTTCGTGCAGGTAGAGACTTTCGACCCGCTCGTGCGCGAATTCGAGCGCGAAGTACGCGAACGTCGAGAAACCCGTCAGGTGCAGCAGGCTTGCGACGATCCGGCTGCGCTCGGCCGTGCTCTGCGCGTGCGCGAGCGTATCGGCCACGCCGAGTTTCGGCGCGTGCGGCTGCGTGACGTCGCCGCGTTTCACGTCGTCGCACCAGACGACCTGTACGGGGCGCACCCGCAGCGCGTCGGGGCACGCGCTGGGCCCGTGCGACGGGCGGGGAAAGGTTGAGGCGACCGCTTCTTCATGCAATGCAATGTCGGACATGTGCCATCCCTCGGAATCGACGCATCTCGCCTGACGGCGGCCGTATCGTGTACGGCCGTCGCGGCGGTGCGATCGAGCATCGGTGTGATATGCGCGGATCGTCATCCATGACGCAGCGCGGGGGCATTGTACAAAAACGCTTGTGTACGCGTAATATGCCGTAATACTAATGGCGGCGGAAGATTCCTATTCGCACGCAAATAACGAAGACCAGAAAATCCATCGAGACAAGACCAGATCGTGACGGGGCGCAGGTTCACATATTGGGAAAGGGCGGGCTCCTCATGACATACGCTGACGGCGCACCACGCGTCGAATGGTTTTCGCAGGCCGATATCGCAACGGCCGCGGCTTATTCGAATGAATATCAGGCAATCGGGTACGACGTTTTTACCGGCGCGCAAATCGAATTCGGTAAAACCGACCCGGCTTTGGTCGATTTCGCGCAGTGCCATGCGCGCTTGCGGCAAATCGGTTTCAGTACGCTCGGTTACGGCGCTTTCGAAATGATCGGGCGGCGCATCCTGTGCGCGCACCTGCTTCGCGACCTCGCTCCCGCGACGTTCATGCAGCCGTTTTTCGAGGGCATGCTCTACGAGAGCGACCCGCGGTTCGCGCAGGTGCGGCAGAGCGGTTTTCCGGTCGCGTGGCAGCTCGACGAGATCGAGGCGGCCGCGCAGGGCAGCGGCGACCGCAAGATGCTGGCGCTCGCCGGCCATCTGCGTGCGCACGCGATGAACAGCGGCGTGCTGTTCGGCCTGTCGGCGCCGCGCCTCGACCTGCGTGTCGCGGTGAACGTGACGTCGGAGACGCACGGCACCGAATGGATCGACGATCGCGTGATCGGCGGCGCGCTGTCGGTCAGCCTCGCGGTGCATCGTGTCGCGCTGCCGTTCCTCGAGGCACGCATCGCGCGCATGCGCGGCTTCGCGCTCGGCGACGAGCAACTACAAGTGCTCGACCGCCTCGTGCACGGTCTGTCCGACCAGGAGATCGCGAGTGCGCTGCGCACGTCGCTGCACAAGGTCGGCCACCATATCCGCTCGCTCGAAAAACTCTTCAACGTGCAGAACCGCGCGCAGCTCGCCTACCTGGCGGCCCGCCGGCTGCCGTCCTGACCCCGCGCGTCCGCCGCGTTCGTCCCCGTTTTTACCCCGCGATCGATGACCGTCGGGCCGGCCCGTGCGTGGCCAGCCCGACGGGCTGCTGCGGCCGCGCGCGCCGGCGCGCCGCGCACACGATGCTTGACAGCGGTTTTTTCGAGTGATTGGCGAGTTCACCTATGAATTATTGCTGATTTATTTCTTCGTAATATGGCCCGGTCGTCACGCCGGATGGCGGGCCGCGAGGTTGCGCCGTGCGTGACGGAACTGGTCAACAGGGGCAGACAAATCAATGTGCGGAATCGACGGCTTTTTGAATAGCGTCGCCTGCGATGAGGAGACAGCGCGCGGCACGCTCGCGCGCATGACGGCGAGCCTTGCGCATCGCGGGCCGGACGGGCAGGGGATCTGGGTCGACCCGGAGGCCGGCATCGCGCTCGGCCACCGACGGCTCGCGATCGTCGACCTGTCGGTACACGGCCGACAGCCGATGGCATCCGCGTGCGGTCGCTACGTCATGGTCTTCAACGGCGAAATCTACAACCATCGCGAACTGCGCGCGGAGCTCGAGCGCGCGGGGCGCGCACCGGCGTGGCGCGGCCACTCCGACAGCGAGGTGCTGATCGCGGCGATCGTCGCGTGGGGTGTCGACGCGACGCTGCGGCGCGCGACCGGCATGTTTGCGTTCGCGCTGTGGAATCGGGCATCGCGGGTGCTGACGCTCGCGCGCGACCGGATCGGCGAAAAACCGCTCTACTACGGCCGGATCGGCGACGCGCTCGTGTTCGCGTCCGAACTGAAGGCGCTGCGCGGCTATCCGGGCTTCGACGGCGCGATCGATCGCGATGCGCTGTGCCTGTACCTGCGCCAGTCGAGCGTGCCCGCGCCGCATACGATCTATCGCGGCATCCACAAGCTGCCGCCCGGCACGTATATCCAGTTCGAGCATGCGCGCGACACGCCGCGCCTGCGTGCGTACTGGACGCTCGAACAGGTGATCGAGGACGGTCGCGCGGAGCCGTTCGAAGGCAGTGCCGACGACGCGGTGGGCCAGCTCGACGTGGTCCTGCGCCAGGCCGTCGCGCGGCAGATGGAAGCCGACGTGCCGCTCGGTGCGTTCCTGTCCGGCGGCGTCGATTCATCGACGATCGTCGCGCTGATGCAGGCGCAATCGTCGACACCGGTCGATACGTTCACGATCGGCTTCCACGAGGCCGGCTACGACGAGGCCGGTTATGCGAAGGCCGTCGCGCGCCATCTCGGCACGCGCCATACCGAGCTCTACGTCACGGCCGACCACGCGCTCGGCGTCGTGCCGAAGCTGCCGTCGATCTACGACGAGCCATTTTCCGATGCATCGCAGATCCCGACCTTTCTCGTGTCGGAGCTGACGCGCCGGCACGTGAAGGTGAGCCTGTCCGGCGACGGCGGCGACGAGCTGTTTGGCGGCTACACGCGCTACTTCCTGACGCCGCGCCTGTGGCGCAAGCTGCATCGCGTGCCGGGCGCCGTGCGCGCGCGGATCGCCGCCGCGCTGCATGCGTTGCGGCCCGATCACGCGGATCAGCTTGCGGCCGTCGCGCAGGGAGCGTGGGGCGGCATGGAGGCACGCGAATCGGCGGCGCGCATCGGCGATCGCCTGCACAAGCTCGGCCATGTGATGACCGCCGAGAGCCGCATCGGGTTGTACCGGCTGCTGATGTCGTCGGTGCATCATCCCGAGCGCCTCGCGCTGTCGGGGCAGGAGCCGGCGACGCCGCTCGACACCGTATCCGCATGGCCCGCGCACCTGAGCTTCGCCGAGCAGGCGATGGCGATCGACACGCTCACGTACCTGCCGACCGACATCCTCGCGAAAGTCGATCGCGCGGCGATGGCGGTGAGCCTCGAAACGCGCATGCCGTTCCTCGATCATCACGTCGTCGAATTCGCGTGGCGCGTGCCGGCGCACGTGCGCTTGCCGGAAGGGCAATCGAAGGCGCTGCTGCGCCGGCTGCTCGACCGCTACGTGCCGTCCGCGCTGATCGACCGGCCGAAGCAGGGCTTCTGCGCGCCCGTCGATCACTGGCTGCGCGGCGCGCTGCGCGACTGGGCCGAGGCGCTGCTGCGGCCGTCGCGATTGCGCGAGGAAGGCTATTTCGATGCGGACGCGGTCGAACGTCTGTGGCGGCAGCACGTGACCGGCCGGATGAACTGGCAGCACCAGCTGTGGACGGTGCTGATGTTCCAGGCGTGGCTGGAGGCGCAGCGCGCCGCATGAGGCGGCGCGCTGCGCGTCGTTACTGATCGAGGCAACGCATGCAGCGCCGCTTCGCGTCGTTCGAGTGCAGGCCTCGACACATCGTCATCACGGGCCGCGCATGGCACGAAGGCGGATCGGCGGAGGCCGCCGGCGAAGCTTGCCGGCGCACGCGATCGGGCGGGGTGGTCGCAGCGGCATCCATCCGTCGCTGGCGCGCGGGCGGCGTGTCGCGACCGGCGCTGCCGTCATCCGGATCGCCCGGCGTCACCGACGCGACGTGAAGCGTGGTGTCGTTCGCCGCGTGCGCAACGGGCGGCGCGGTGCACACGAGTGCGACCAGCGCGGCCAACGCGCAATGGCAGGCGACGGCGGTTCGCGAATCGCGCATCTTCATGATCGTTCCGTTCGTTCCGGGGCCGGCGGCGCGGAGGGCGCGCGGCTACCGGGTCGATTGTAGGGACGGCGATGGTCGCGTGTCACGCCGGATTCCGTAGTCGCGGGCATCGGCGGCGGCCCGAGTGGACGCGACGACGCGGACGAAGCGTGATGTCGTGCTGCCGCCGGCGCCCAAAAGCGACCGCCGCCCTGAGGCGGCGGTCGGGTCGCGACTGGCTGGCGGGCCGGGCGGCGTGCGTGCCGCGCCCGACGGGCGTGCCGCGAAGCGCTGCGGATCGGCGCAGCGCGGTGGGGGGAGCTCGCAGGCGAGCCGCACGCATGCGGCGCGCGGGTAAATCGTCAGGCGTAGTCGGCGGCCATTACGGCTTGCGGTGCCGCGCGCAGGATCGGCGCGGCTTCGTGGCGCTCGACGTGCGTCATCGCCGCACCGAACAGCACCAGGCGATAGCCGACCGCATAGATCGGAATGATCCGCAGGTTCTTGTCGTGATCGAGTTGCAGCTTCGAGCGGATACGCGAGATATGGGTGTCGAGCGTGCGCGACGACACGCCGAGTTCACGGCCCCACACGGCTTCCTGGATTGCCTGCCGCGGCACGATCTTGTTCATGTTGTCGAGCAGGAATTCGACGACGTCGAATTCACGCGGCGTGACGTCGACGATCTTGTTGTCGATTTCGATCGTGCGGCGCACGAAGTTGATTTTTATGTTGTCGATGTACAGGTATTTGCAATCCATGGTGGCCCTCGCATGTCCATAAAGGAGTGTTTGCGGGTCCTGTGCTGCAACTTCCGGGCCAGGGAAGGGGTCGTCACGTCACGACAGGGGGCGGCACCCGAGCGGACGGCGCTGTAGCCTTGAATTTAAAAGAATTTTCAAGGAGTGGCGTGCCGCGGGTAGGGAAAGGGTCCGAGCAAAGGTGAAGGATTGTTACGTAGCATCGGCTGCTGACGTTACGGGCGTTACGTCTGACGTAACGCGGGGGGAGCCGCAGGGGCAACATGCGCGCGATCCGGATCGGCGGCAGGGGATGGGAACACGACATCGAACCCTACATGGTTCGATGGGAAATCCATATAAATCAGTGACATAAGTGGCCACACTTGCCGACATCGAACCCTACATGAAACCCTGCACGGAAGCATGACGACCGTCGCCACCTTTGAGCCGTTGTTTCCCGAAGATCGCGTACACGATCCGCTGCTTGAGCAGGCCGCCGAACTCGTCGATTCGTCGCAGCGGTTGCTTGCCGTACGCGATACCCCGCTGGCGACTGCGCTCTGCTGACTTCGCCTTCGCATCGCGGCGAACTTTCGTTCGGATTGCCGCTGAGCAGCCGCCGGTTTCTGTTTCCGAGGCTTTGGCCGGAAGTCGAGCAGGAGTAAGAGGGCCGACGGGCCGCGCGAGGTCGGGCGGCGTCGGCTCGAACCTGCACGACATTCCCGCGATGCATTGAAAACGCCGGCCGCAGGGCGTCTCCGCCCCGCGGCCGGCGTGGCGCCCCGCCGTCAAGCCTTCGCGCTATCCGCCGAATCGAACGGCAGCACGTAATGCCGCTTGCCCGTTGCCGCGAAGATCGCGTTCGCGACCGCGGGCCCGACCGGCGCGACGCCCGGCTCACCGACCCCGGTCGGCGCTTCGGCCGACGGCACGATATGCACCTCGACCTTCGGCATCTCCGCGATGCGCAGCACGTGGTAGCCGTCGAAGTTGCGCTGTTCGACCTGGCCGTCCTTCAGCGTGATCGCGCTGTGCATCACCGCGCCGAGCCCGAAGCCGATGCCGCCCTCCATCTGCGCGGCGACGATGTCGGGATTGATCGCGATCCCGCAATCGACCGCGCACACCACGCGCTCGACCTTCACCTTGCCGTCCGCGTCGACCGACACCTCGGCCACCTGCGCGACATAGCTCTTGAACGCCTCGGCGACGGCGATCCCGCGCCCGCGGCCCTTCGGCAGCGGCTTGGCCGGATCCCAGCCGGCCTTCTGCGCGGCCAGGTCCAGCACCGCGCGCATGCGCGGCTCCTTCGCGAGCAGGTCGCGGCGGAATGCGTACGGATCCTTGCCAGCCGTGTGCGCGGCTTCGTCGATGAACGCCTCGACGGCGTACGCGGTGTGCGAGCTGCCGACCACGCGCCACCACAGCACGGGCAGGCCCACCTTGGTGGTGGTGAGTTCGACCGACACGTTCGGCACCGCGTACGGCAGGTTCGCCGCGCCCTCGACCGAGGTGGCGTCGATGCCGTTCTTGACCATGAACGCTTCGAACGGCGTGCCGGCGAGAATCGACTGGCCGACGATCCGGTGGCGCCAGCCGACCAGCTTGCCGTCCGCGGTCAGCCCCGCGTCGAGCTTGTGGAAGTACATCGGCCGGTAGAAGCCGCCCTGGATGTCGTCCTCGCGCGTCCATTGCAGCTTGACGGGCTTGCCGTCAGCGCCGAGCGCCTTCGCGATCGACACGGCCTCGACCACGTAGTCGGACCACGCGTTCGCGCGCCGGCCGAAGCTGCCGCCCGCGTACAGCGTGTGGATCTGCACCTGTTCGGGCTTCAGGCCGGCCGTCCTGGCCGCGTTGGCCTGGTCTACCGTCTGGAACTGGTCGCCGGCCCAGATTTCACAGCTGTCCGCCGTCAGCTTGACGACCGCGTCGAGCGGCTCCATCGGCGCGTGCGCGAGATACGGGAATTCGTACGTCGCGCCGATCTTGCGCGCGGCGCCCGCGATCGCCGCATCGGCGTCGCCGTCCTTGCGGGCCGACGTGCCCGGCTTGTCGGCGAGCTGCCGGTATTCGCGCATGATCTCGTCGGAGCTGCGCTTTTCGGCGTGCGCTTCGTCCCATTCGACCTTCAGCGCGTCGCGACCCTGTTTCGCGGCCCAGAAGCCGGTTCCGACGACCGCGACGCCGCCCGGCACCTGCACGACCGACACGACACCCGGCACGGCCTTGGCGGCCGTCGCGTCGAACGATTTCACCGTGGCGCCGAAGCGCGGCGGGCGCTGCAGCAGCGCGACCCGCATGCCGGGGAAGGTCGTGTCGAGCGTGAAATGCGCGGTGCCGTTCGATTTCGGCGACGCGTCCACGCGCGGAATCCGCTTGCCGATCAGCTTGAAATCGGCCGGCTGCTTCAGCGCGACCTTGTCCGGCACCGGCAGCTTCGACGCATCGGCGACGAGCGTGCCGTACGCGGCCTTCTTGCCGCTCTTCGCGTGCGTGACGACGCCGTTGGCGGTCGTCAGCTCGCCGGCCGGAACCTTCCAGCGGGCCGCCGCGGCCGACACCAGCATCGCGCGGGCCTTGCCGCCCGCTTCACGCAGTTGCTGCCACGAGTTCGCCATCGCCGAGCTGCCGCCCGTGCCCTGCATCGTGCCGAACGCGAGGTTCGCGTAGCGTTTCGCATCGGCCGGCGCGCTTTCGACGCGCACGGTCGACCAGTCGGCGTCGAGCTCCTCGGCGACGATCGTCGCGATGCCCGTATACGCACCCTGGCCCATTTCGACGTGCTTCGCGATGACCGTGACGGCGCCGTCGGGCGTGATGCGCAGGAACGCATTCGGCGCGAAGTCCGCGGCGGGCGCGGTCGCGGCCAGCGCGCGGCGGCCGAGGCCGGCCCATTCGAAGCCGATGGTCAGGCTGACGGCGGCCGCGGCACCCGCGGCCTTCAGGAACGTGCGGCGCGACGGACGCACCGACCCGGTGTTGTCGAGTTCGATCGTCATGGTCAGGCTCCCAGCGTCGCGGCCGCGTCGTGGATCGCCGCCCGGATGCGGGCGTAGGTCGCACAGCGGCACAGGTTGCCGTTCATCGCGGCGTCGATGTCCGCGTCGGTCGGCTTCGGGTTCTGTTCGAGCAGCGCGGTGGCCGACATGATCTGGCCGGACTGGCAGTAGCCGCACTGCGGCACCTGCAGCTTGACCCAGGCGGCCTGCACGGCCTGCGCGGGCTTGCTCTGCAGTCCTTCGATCGTCGTGATGTGCTTGCCCGCGATGCCGGCGAGCGGCAGCACGCACGAGCGGACGGCCTGGCCTTCGAGATGCACGGTGCACGCGCCGCACTGCGCCATGCCGCAGCCGAACTTCGTGCCGGTCAGTCCCGCGTGTTCGCGAATCGCCCAGAGGACGGGCATCGACGGATCGGCGTCGAGCGTGACGTTCTTGCCGTTCAGGACAAAGGAGGTAGGCATTTTGATTGTCTCCGTGGGGAAAACCCGGCATGCGCCCGGTTAGCGGGCAGTTTGCGCGAGGCGCCGGTTTTTGCGTCTACCCAATCCTGCAAATTTATTGAACAATCCTGCAAATCCCCGGCAGGCTCCGGGCGGTTTCGCTATGCTCCCGCGACATGAGGAAATCTATCGAGGAAGTGTCATGGACATGACCGATATCGTGACGTCGCGCGAATCCGGGCGGCGCGAGCTGGCGACGCTGATCGGCCGTTTCGCGCCGGCGGACGGCTCGCATTCGACGGCCGTGCCGGGCCTGATGCTGCACCGGCACTCGCGTCCGGTCGATCTCGGCTGCGGCGTGTCGCGGGCCGCGCTCGTGATCGCCGCGCAGGGCGCGAAGCGCGTGATCGTCGCCGGCCAGGCCTACGAGTACGACACGCAGAATTGCCTGATTACATCGATCGACTTGCCGATCCTGTCGCGCGTGACGCACGCGTCGCCGGAAGCGCCCTACCTGTGCCTGTCGCTGACGCTCGATCCGCAGCGCATCGTCGAGCTCGCGGCCGAGATGCGGCTGCCCGAACCCGACGCGGGCCCCGAAGGCGAGGGGATCGCGCTCGCCGAGCTCACGCCGCCGCTGCTCGATGCCGCGCTGCGCCTGACGCGGCTGCTCGATACGCCGGCCGACATTCCGGTCGTCGCGCCGCTGATCGAAAAGGAACTGCTGTACCGGCTGATGACGAGCGGGCAGGGCACGCGGCTGCGGCACATGGCGATCGCGGGCAGCCAGACGCACCGGATCGCGCGCGCGATCGAATGGCTCCGCGATCACTTCGCGGAGCCGATGCGCGTCGAGTCGCTCGCGCAGGCGGTCAACATGAGCGTGTCGTCGCTGCACCACCATTTCAAGCACGTGACGACGCTGAGCCCGCTGCAGTACCAGAAGCAGCTGCGGCTGCACGAGGCGCGGCGGCTGTTGCTGCGGCAGGGCGGCGATGTCGGGTCGGTGGCGGCCGTCGTCGGCTACGAAAGCGCGTCGCAGTTCAGCCGCGAATACAGCCGGCTGTTCGGCGCGCCGCCGATGCGCGACGTCGTGCAGTTGCGGAAGAAGGAACTGCTCGGCTGACGGCCGGCAGCCGGCGCGCGGCCGGTCGCCGGTCGCCGGTCATTTCATCGGGCAACCACCGTCGTCTGCAGGAACGTCGGCGCGATCCGCCAGTCCGGCACGTAATGCGCCGGCCACGCGCCCGGCGTATCGACCGCGTTGAAATACACGACCGCCTTCAGCAGCGGATAGCGCCACAGCGACCGCTGGAGTTCGTCGAGTGCCTCGCGCTTGCGCGAACCGGACCCGTCGACGCCGAGCTCCGTGATCATCACCGGCAGCCCGTAATCGGTCACTCGCTCGTATTTGGTCCGCAGGATGCTCGCGGCGGACGCATGGCCGCCGGCCGGCCAGATCGCGCAGCGCGGGCAGTCGAACACGGACAGGCCGACGGCGTCCACATAACCGCGGCCCGGAAAATAGTCGTCGAGGTTCCGGTTGCCGGCCGGCGACCACACGTAGCGGAGCTGGTCGGTCATCGCGCGGCACGTGGTCACGACGCGCCGGTACGCCTCCACGTAGGCCGGCGCATCGCCGATGGCCCACGGATAGCGCCCGGTGTCGGCCTCCATCTCGTGGCCCCAGCGCACGAACACGGGGCCCTTCAACGCGGCGAGCGCCGAGCAGGTGGCCGCGATCCGCGCGTCGTAGCGCCCGAGCGCGATATCCGCGAGCAGCGCGCCTGGGCGCGTGTCGCCCGCCGCCCAGGGCTCGACGGTCAGCATCAGCGAGCGGTTCCGTGCCTGCGCGTTCCGGTAGGCTGCGTCGATTTCCGCGCGGATGTCGGGCGCGTCCCATGACACGAACACATGGTCGAACGCGAGATTCCGGTCGGCCGCGAGCGTGTTGTCGGGATCGTATGCGCCGAGTTCGGGCTGCTTCACCGGTTCGCCCGGCGCGGGCGCGACCACGGCCGGCAGGCCCGAGCGCCACATCATCGCCTGCCAGCCTTTCGGCGCGCGCAGCCCGATGCCCGCGAGCAGCATCGCGAGCGCGAACACGAACAGCGCGTTGCGCACGGGCAGGCGGCTGAAGAACATCTGCCGGAACGCCGACCATTCGAGCCCTTGCTCCCTGCCGTGATTCACCGCGACGACGGCCGCGATCACGAGATACAGGACGCTCGTCAGCGTCGAGAACAGATAGAAGCCCGCGGCATTGCGCGGGTTCTCGACCGTGACGACGGGCAGGCTGCAGAACAGCGAGATCAGCAGGTACGGCGCGACCACGCGCAGCGGCGCGTCCTGTTCGATCGTGCCGCCCTTCGGCGTGACCTTGAACGGAAATTCCTTGCCGCGCACGAAGTCGAACACCGCCGACGCGCAGCCGAGCACGACCCACGGCCAGCGCGCGAACACGAACGACAGCCCTTCCCACGACAGCAGCTTCGTATTCAGCGGGCGGCACGACTGGGTCGAATGCGTGGCCCACGTCACGACGCACAGGAGCAGCACGGCCAGCGGCAGCGCGTAGGTGAGGTACGTGAGGTAGTCGACGTGCGCCCACACGCGGCCGGTGAGCAGCGCGACGACCGGAATCACGACGCCGCCGGCCATCGCGAGCGCGCACAGCGGGTACCACAGCTGGCAGAACAGGAACTGCGCCTTCAGCTTCAGCGGCAGCCCCATGAAGTAATGGCGCGTGTAGCGCAGCATGATGATCATCACGCTCTTGGACCACTGGAACTCCTGCGTGGCGAGGTCGCCGAACGTGCGCGGCCCTTCGCCGTTCGCGATCGCGTTCAGCGCGTGCATGCCGCGCCAGCCCTTCGAATTGAAGATCATCGTGGTCGAGTGATCCTCGGCGAGCTCGGGCCCGAGCCCGCCGATCTCGCGCAGCGCACGGCAGCGCACCGCATAGTGCGAGCCGATGCACAGCGGCGCGAGGCCGCCCGCATAACCGGCCTGCATCGTGCCGTGCAGCGGCCCCTCGACGTTCACGCGCCCGCGCGCGCTCCAGCTCCCGGCCGCGTTGCTGTCGCAGATGCTCGGTGCCGACACGTAGCCGACTTTCGGATCGACGAACGGCCGCAGCATCTCCTCGAGATAGGTGCGGGTCGGCACGTGGTCGGCGTCGAGCTGCGACACGAAATCGTAGTTGTCGTAGCCGACCATGTCGTAGAAGTACGCGAGATTACCTTCCTTGCATTTGGTGCGGCGCGGCCAGCTCGCGCGGTGGTACGCGGCGATGCCGCGCCGCGTCGACACGAATACGCCGTGCTCGCGGCACCAGTCGAGCGTCTCGGGCGACGGGTCTTCATCGGCGAGCCACGTATCGTGCGGGTAGGTCTGGTCGAGCATCGCGAGCAGCGTCGTGCGGACGATGTCGAACGGCTCCGACGGCGCCTTGGTGACGACCATCGCGACGCGCCAGTCGCGCGGCACCGGCAGCGCGGGGTTCGGCACGACCGCCGAGCGGATGATGAAAATGAAGTAGCCGGGAATGAAGGTGGTCCAGAACAGCACGAAGCAGTTGACGCCGAAGCGGAACGCGTCGACATAGTGCTCGTCGCGCAGCCACCAGCGCCAGAAGATGCCCAGCGCGACGAACCAGCACAGCGCGAGGATGTGGAAGACGATCCTGGTCCCGCTGTCCATCAACGGGACGACGAGCGGGACGTCTGCCTGCTGCGAGTCGGTGCGAACGGCTTCGGTGTCGGGTTCGGCGGTATCGGCGGTATCCGGCACGGAGCCGCCCGCAAGCGACGCAACCAGCTTCTTCATGGTGCTCTCCCGTCAAGGTCAGATCATCAGTCTTGAAGCAGGCCGCGTTGCGGCCGGGTGTCCTCGCTGGCGTGCTGTTGTTCCGGTGCCGGGGCCGCCGGCGTGCGTTCGCCGCACGAGCGGCCCACGCGTTCGTAGCGGCGAAAGCCGCTGTCGACGGCCAGCCGTTCGCTGAACAGGTTGCGCATGTCGAGCATCACGGGGTCGGCCATGTGATCCGCGAGGTCGGCGAGATCGAGTGCCTCGAACGCCTTCCATTCGGTCATCACGACGACGGCGTCCGCGCTGCGCACCGCGTCGATCGCGGAGCCCTCCATGAATACCTGCGGCAGCAGCCGCGACGCTTCGTGCGGACGTGCCGGGTCGTATGCGCGGATATGCGCGCCCGCGCCGACGAGCAGCTGGATCACGTCGATGCTCGGGCTTTCGCGCACGTCGTCGGTCTGGCCTTTGAACGTGAGGCCGAGCACCGCGATGCGCTTGTCCTTGATCGAGCCGCCGCAGGCCTTCTCGATGCGGCGCAGGATCTGCTCCTTGCGCAGCGCGTTCGATTCGATTGCCGCGCTGACGATGCGCAGCGGTACCGCGTGTTCGGACGCCGTCGCCTTCAGCGCGCGCGTGTCCTTCGGAAAGCACGAGCCGCCCCAGCCGGGGCCGGCTTTCAGGAACGATGCGCCGATGCGGCGGTCGAGGCCCATTCCGTTCGCGACCAGTTCGACATCGGCGCCGACCGCTTCGCACAGGTCCGAGATCTCGTTGATGTAGCTGATCTTCACCGCGAGGAACGCATTCGCCGCGTATTTCACGAGTTCGGCCGTTTCGATCTCGGTCGCGAGCACGAGGTGGCCCGTCGCTTCGAGCGGCGCATAGATCGCCTTCATGATCTCGATCGCGCGCGGATGCTCGGCGCCGAACACGACGCGGTCCGGATGCATGAAATCGTCGATCGCCGAGCCTTCGCGCAGGAATTCCGGATTCGATGCGATCGCCGCGTCGACGCCTGCCGGCGCGTGGCGTTCGACGATCTGCTTGACGACCCGGTTGGTGCCGACCGGCACTGTCGACTTCGTGACGACGACCGCGAAACCGGTCAGGTTCGACGCGATTTCGCGCGCGGCTGCCTCGACGTACTGCAGGTCTGCCTGGTCGGTGCCCGGCAGCGTCGGCGTGCCGACCGCGATGAATACCGCGTCGCGATCGCGCACGCTCGCCGCGAGGTCGCTGCTGAAGCGCAGCGTGCCGCGTTCGACGTTGCGTGCGACGAGTGCGTCGAGGCCCGGTTCGTAGATCGGGATGAGGCCTTCGTTCAGCGCGTCGATCTTGCCGCGATTGTTGTCGATGCAGACGACGTCATGCCCGAGATCCGCAAAGCACGCGCCGCTCACCAGCCCGACGTAACCGGTGCCAACGATGGCGATCCGCACATTCATGGTGATTCCCCTGGGTGGCGTTCAAGGAAACTTGCTCACTTGCCGGATTCGACTTGCAGTGCTTTCTGAAACCAGGCCGCGGCGTGTTCGACCATCGGTTCGATCGCGGTGAAACGCGGCCGCCAGCCGAGCACGAGCGCGGCTTTCGTGGCGTCGGCGTACAGCTCGGGCGGGTCGCCCGGGCGGCGCGCGGCCGTCACCGTCGGCACGCGGCGGCCCGTCACGGCTTCGACGGCGCGCAGTGCGTCGAGCACCGACGTCCCTTTGCCGGTGCCGAGATTCAATGCGACGCTGTGGCCGCCGCCGCACAGATAGGCGGTCGCCTGCAGGTGCGCGTCGGCGAGGTCGCTCACGTGCACGTAGTCGCGAATCGCCGAGCCGTCGGGCGTCGGGTAGTCGGTGCCCATCACCTGGAACGCGTCGCCCGTGCCGAGTGCCGCGCGGATCGCGAGCGGCAGCGCGTGCGTTTCCGGTTCGTGGCATTCGCCGATCATGCCGTCAGGGTCCGCGCCTGCCGCGTTGAAGTAGCGCAGCGCGACCCACCTGGTTCCGTACGCGCGCTCGAAATCGGCGGCCATCCGTTCCATCGCGTACTTGGTGAAGCCGTACGGATTGATCGGCCGCTGCGGCGTGCGTTCCGAGATCGGCAGCGCATCCGGAATGCCGTACGTCGCGCATGACGACGACATCACGATCCGTCCGACGCCGGCCGCACGCATCGCGCTCAGCAGCATGCAGGTGCCCGTGACGTTGACCGTGTAATAGCGCTCGGGCGCGAGCACCGATTCGCCGACGTAGGCGAGCGCGGCGAAATGGATCACGACGTCGGGCCGATGCGCGGCGAACGCCTTCGACAGCGCGTCGCGATCGAGAATGTCGGCCGCGACGAGCGG
This sequence comes from Burkholderia sp. HAN2018, assembly GCF_024704855.1. Lineage (NCBI taxonomy): Bacteria > Pseudomonadati > Pseudomonadota > Betaproteobacteria > Burkholderiales > Burkholderiaceae > Burkholderia > Burkholderia sp. HAN2018. The sequence goes on from NZ_QOBB01000089.1 coordinate 21,547, forward strand.
CCCCCACCGAACGGCGTCGCGATGGCCGGTCGACAGATTGTCGTAGGCGACCGGTTCGTGTCCCGCGGCCGCGAGCGCCTTGCAGGTATGGCTGCCGATATAGCCCGCTCCGCCTGTCACGAGCACCTTCATGCCGTGGCCCCGGTCATGCGCAGCACCGGCTCGAGCCACAGTTCCCGGCTGAAATAGTCGACGGTCCGGCGCAGCCCTTCGTCGAGATCGATGGCCGGCCGCCAGCCGAGCTCGGCCGACGCGATCGAGATGTCGGGCCTGCGCTGGTGCGGATCGTCGATCGGCAGCGGCCGGAACAGGATCTCCGATTTCGAGCCCGTCATCGCGAGCACTTTCTCCGCGAGTTCGAGCATCGTGAATTCGCCGGGGTTGCCGATGTTGACCGGCGTGCCGATGTTGCGCTCGGCACTCATCAGGCAGAAGAAGCCGTCGACGAGATCGGTCGCGAAGCAGAACGAGCGTGTCTGCATGCCGTCGCCGTAGATCTCGAGCGGCGCGCCGTTGAGCGCGCCGACGATGAAGTTCGACACGACGCGGCCGTCGCGCGGCGACATCCGCGGGCCGTAGGTGTTGAAGATGCGCGCGACGCGCACGTCGATGCCGTGCATGCGGTAGTAGTCGTAGCACAGCGCCTCGGCCGCGCGCTTGCCTTCGTCGTAGCACGCGCGCGGGCCGATCGTGTTCACGTTGCCGCGATAGGTTTCCGTCTGCGGATGCACGGCCGGGTCGCCGTAAATCTCGCTGGTCGACGCCTGGAACACGCGCGCGCCCGTCTTGCGCGCGAGCGCGAGGCAGTGGTGCATGCCGAGCACGTTCGTCATCATCGTATGGACGGGATCGATCTGGTAGGTGGGCGGCGATGCCGCGCACGCGAGATTCCAGATCTCGTCCACCTGCAGTTGCGGCAGGCCGAGCGAGACGTCGCCCTTCACGAACTCGAAGCGGCCGGACGCCTTCAGGTCGGCGACGTTGAGCTTGCGCCCCGTCAGCAGGCTGTCGATGCACGTGACGGATGCGCCTTCCATGACCAGGCGCTCGCATACATAGCTGCCGAGAAAGCCGGCGCCGCCCGTGACGAGGACACGCTGCCCGGCGCGCGTCTCGAGCGTGACCCTGTCATTCATGGCTTTCACCTTCGTCGTTCAGCTCGGGGAACCACACGTCGATCAGTTCGACGGCGGCGCGCACGCGTTCCATCCCGCTGCACGGGTGTCGCTTCGGCAAGCGCCGGTTCGCATGTGCGGATGTCGACGAAGCGCCGCGACAGGCGCTCCGGTTTCGCTGACTACCCCGTTGATGCTTGAACGACGCAAGCGTCGATCGATCGGTGGTGATCTTCATCGCCTTTTCCCCGATACGCTGATTGACGAGCAGGCCGCCGTTCGTGATCTTGTGCCACGGCGTGCCGCTCGGTGAGAGTCGGATATCAGGCAATCGGCATGCCATGAACGATGTCGACACGATGCGCACGGGCGCGGCGGCGAGATTGCAGCGTGATATGCGCGCTTCTGTTTCATGCGTGAATCGTGGGGCCAGAAAAGCAGGCAGGCCGATTTCCGGATCGATGCGATTCGATACGACGAAACACGCGATAAATCAGGCTTTTGCGGGATTCGATTCGTCAAGAAGGTGTTGGGCGGGAATGTTTCATCAATGAGAAATGAGCGGATAAAGGACTAAAACGTTTCTCGAACGTGAAGCCCATCTGGAGATCTGGTGAATGAAAGGCTAGGGAATGAAAGTGAAAAAATGTTGTGTGGCGTCCGGGCGAGGCCGCGTGTTTTCATTTGTTTTAATTATTACGCCGGTGCGAAAGTTTTAATTTTTACGGTTATTTCGACGCTTGAGTAGAGCGTGATCCTGTCGGTATTTTCACGAATGAATCAAATTCGTTTCGGTCATCCGGAGAAACGCGTGCCGACGACATGCAGGAGGCTGATGTACCGGGCTCTCCGGGCATTGTGCCGGGCGAATCGATTCTCGTTTGTGATGGCACGGCAGGGGCCGTACGCACGTCGACCGGCGGTTCGCAAGCGGAAATGCCGGCTCCGCCGGCCCTGCGCGGCCATGCGCTTCTCAAGTTTGAAACACTCGTTCATCTGACCATCCGGCGCACGCCTGCGAGCCGGATTCATCCGTCAAATCCGGCAGTTGCGTCGCGGCGCCCGACAAGCGCCGGGGGTGTCGACCCGCCATTACGATACATTCCTGAAACAAAAAATGTCGTTCCTGGCGATGCAGGCAGCCGTGGCGGCCGTTTGCCGTGTGCAATCTCCGGTGGAATAACGAGTGGCACGCTGCTTGCGGTACTGGACGCACCGGCGGGCGGTCGACACGAAGCAACGAACAGGTGGGGCGGCCAACTCGTCAATAAGCAGTCGGGGAAACGGCGATGAAGACCATAAGCTGTAGGTTGATCGGCGCGTACTTTGCGCATCAGTGGGGTAGTCGGAAAGGCCGGGGTGACGCTCGCGACGCTGTGCCAGCATCGCGGGTTGCGCTGTCCCGGTTTCTTGCCCGCCGCGCGCTTCGCGTGCTGGCGCGGTTGTCGCGCCGCACGGCAGTCGGGCGACAGCGATACTCACTTTCATTCGGTTCATCGGGATGGATCAGGCTGTTCGTGCCGGACAGCGTGATGCCGATTCGTCTTCGGCCGTGCAGGGCCGCTTCGATCGCGCCTGGCCCATGCCGGCGCCGGCCGGATTAGATCGAACGACCGTCGGCCGGATTATCCGGAAGACCTTTCGTCGACAGCTCAGGGAGACGACATGCCACCTGGCTGCAATGCAGGCCCGTTGTCGCCTGAATAAAAGGTGTATTTTTCAACGTCGCTGCATTTGCGGTGGTTAATGTATTCGCGAATTTTCGATTCCGGAATGGAGAGCCGCGTGCCGGCACGCCGACCGGCGGGGTATCGAATATCGCGGGCCGGAAATGTGTCTGCATCTTTCCGGCTTGTCAGGCCGATTGTGTTTTTTTAATAAATCCAATGTTCATAAAAATAATAGAAAACACCTACCAAAAAAATTTGGATAACCAAAAAACACGAGACTAAGCTTCGTCTGGCCAAATTCGCAAAAAACAGAAATTGAAAAGGCAGCATGATTTCTTAATTTGATAGTGATCCTTAATTTCGAGGATTGCTCAAGTCAGGAAGGTTGATGGCGTGCGATCTTCCTGACTCACTCCGTCCACGCCGTTTTGGAGTCGACCATGAAGAAGCTTCTGATTGCAGCAGCAGTTCTGGCGGTTTCGGGTGCAGCGTTCGCAGGTAGCGGCACGGTGTCGAGCAGCAGCTCGTCGAGCGGCGGTTCGACGATGGCAGGCGTTGCCGGCTTCGGCCATTTCACCGCGACCGATTCCGGCTCTGCACTCGGTGCAGCCGGCGCACTTGCCGGTGGCCCGGGCAGCGGTTCGGTCTCGTACACGAACCACACGCAATCGTCGTCGGTTAGCGGTTTCGGCTTCGGTGGCGCACAGGCAGGTGGCACCAGCGGCGCGAATGCCGGCTCGATCGGCTGGACGGTTCACCACTATTAAGCCGCGACGCGTAGCGTTCGTCATTGGCTGGCGGTACGGATGCCGGGTTCCGCTCGATGGGGGTAGACCCGGCTCCGCCACCGCCGAACTTACTCACAGCAAGGAATTGCTATGAAAGCCAAAGTCATTTTCGCGACAGCGCTCACCGTCATATCGTCGGCTGCATTGGCAGCGGGTTCCTCCACGACCAACCAGACACAGTCCGTTGCGGCGGGTGTTTCCGGTTCGGTTCTGGTCGGCTCTGGCAGCTATACCAGCAATTCGACTTCGACGGCGGGCGCGAACGCGGGCAGTACGGTGACACCCGCTGGTTCCGCCGGCACGGCATCCGCCTTCCACAACACGACCTCGACGGCCAGCGGTTCGGGCACGAACGGGGGCGCGTTCGCGGCAGGCGGCGGTATCGGTGCCGCAGGCTCGTACGGTGGAAACAGCAAAACGAACGAGAACGCGAATGCGCTGTCGGGAGGGGTGAGTGCCACGATCGTGCTGGGCGCCAATCACTACACGGCCAGCAGCGCGAACGACCAGGGCAATGCCAACGCGGGTGCCGCTGGTCTGACCGGCAGTGCTGGGTCAGGCGCGATCACGGGTTCGAATCACTACAACTCGTCGACCGTGTGGAGTACCGGTTCGGCCGGCTCGCCGTCCGCATCGGGCGGAAGCAACGCCAGTTCAAGTGCGACCGGAAGCAGTCATTAGTCAGGTGTGGGGGGGACCAGTTTCCCAGCGACGCTGGTCTCTTTTGCCCACATTGTTGTCACGTAAGGAGTTGGCATGAAGCAGAAACTGATTGCCGCCGCTCTGATGCTCGCGTCTCTGACGGCGTATGGCGCTGACCGTATTGCCAACGACGTGCAATCGAATTTGCAGACGTCAAACAACCCTGACCAGACAACCAAACCGTCAGAACAACAAACGCTTTCTTCGGGCAGTGCCATCGGCGGACCAGACGCCCAGCAGTGGCAGGGCATGTCGGCCGGCTCGTGGTCCCAGCTGGGCAACGGCTGGAAGCAGTTCGGGGAAGCAGGCAAAGCTGAAGGGAATCAGGGGAATTAGTACGGTTGCCTGGGTGGGAGGTAAAACCTCGTCCGGAGAGTGAAATGAACAGCAACAGGATCAAGGTGGCATGCGCTGCGATGTTCGCGATGACCACGATCGGCGCCCAAGCGCAAACCGCCGATTCGACTTCGAGCGCGCAGTCGTCGACGTCGTCGACGGCAGTCAGCCAGGGCGGCGGCTCGAGCATGAACACGAACACCACGAGCTCGCGCGGCGGTAACGCCACCAGCTCCAGCGGGGTTCGCAGCAGCGGCAATTCGAGCGTGAACGTGAACGTGACGATGCCGTCCAGCACGAGCGGCGGCACGAACGTGACGCCGCAGTCGCTGCAGTCGTCCGGCGCGCCCGGCACCAACCCGTACAACACCCAGTCGTCGGAAAACGTCAACTACTCCGGCACGCAGACGATCAAGACGAACCCCGCGATCCAGGCGCCGGGCCTCACGACCACGCTGTCCGATACCTGCATGGGATCGGTGAGCGTCGGCGTGTCGTTCCCGGGGTTCGGCGCGACGGGCGGCACGACGCTGGTCGACCAGGCCTGCGTGCGGCGTCTCGATGCGCGTGAATTCCGTGCGATGGGCCTGACCGACGTGGCGCTCGCGCTGCTCTGCCAGAGCGACGCGAACCGGCGTGCGGTGGAAGCGACCGGGCATCTGTGCCCGGGCACGACGACGCCGCTCGCACGTTCGAACGTGGCGCCGAGCGTGGAAGCGACGGTCGCCGACGACGTGAAGTATCGCGATCCGATCGTGCGTGACCGCATGGGCTTGCCGCCGCTGGGCGCAGCCGCGCCGGCACCGGCGCAGGTCCGCCCGGTGGCGACGACCTCGGTGCAGGCGGCGCCCGTGTCGGTGCCGGTACCCGTGCCCGTGCCGTCGATCGCGCCGGTTGCCGCCGCGCCGGCC
>NZ_QOBB01000090.1:0-27066 GCF_024704855.1 Burkholderia sp. HAN2018
GCGGCGGCCGGCCGCGCATCGAGCACGACGGCACGGCCGTCGCGGCGTTCGACGCGCCAGCACGGGAGCCCGTCGAGCGCCGGTGCGCGCAGCAGCGCGCCCGTGCGCAGGCAGAACGCCGCGTGATGCCATGGGCAGTGGATCGTGTCGCCCTCCAGCAGGCCGTCGGCCAATGGCGCGCCGTAGTGCGGGCACTGCGCGCCCACGGCAAACAGTTCGTCGGCGCGGCGCACGAGCAGCACCGCGGTATCGCCGACATGGCCCTCGATCATCGCGCCGTCGGCGAGATCGTCGAGCGCGATGCCCTGCGTGAGGTCGGGGCGTGACGACGAAGCGTCGCTTCCAGTCATGACGTGGCTCCCGGAAAGTCAGGTAACGATCCCATTATCGACATCCCATTTGAAAAGAACAGGTACAGACGCCTCCGCAGCGCACGCAAACACCGACTGTAGCTTGTACGCGAGCCATGACGGGCGTAGAACGTCATCAACGTTGCGGCGCAACACACCCGTTGCCTGCGAGGGCACGTCGCGCGTCCTGCGCAATCCGCGTGCCACATTCCCCCCTTCACCAGGAGTGCTACCCGATGGCCACCGTCCTGTGCGTGCTCTACCCCGATCCGGTCGACGGCTACCCGCCGCGCTACGTGCGCGATGCGATTCCGGTCATCACGCACTACGCGGACGGGCAAACCGCGCCGACGCCGGCCGGCCCGCTCGGCTTCCGGCCCGGCGAACTCGTCGGCTCGGTGTCCGGCGCGCTCGGGTTGCGCGGCTATCTGGAGGCGCACGGCCACACGCTGATCGTCACGAGCGACAAGGACGGCCCCGATTCCGAATTCGAGCGCCGGCTGCCCGAAGCGGACGTGGTGATCTCGCAGCCGTTCTGGCCCGCGTACCTGACGGCCGAACGGATCGCCCGCGCGCCGAAGCTGAAGCTCGCGCTGACGGCCGGCATCGGCTCCGATCACGTCGATCTCGACGCCGCCGCTCGCGCGCATGTCACCGTCGCCGAAGTCACCGGCTCGAACAGTATCAGCGTGGCCGAGCACGTGGTGATGACGACGCTCGCGCTGGTACGCAACTACTTGCCGTCGCATGCGATCGCGCAGCAAGGCGGCTGGAACATCGCGGATTGCGTGTCGCGCAGCTACGACGTCGAGGGCATGCATTTCGGCACGGTCGGCGCGGGGCGCATCGGGCTCGCCGTGCTGCGCCGGCTGAAGCCGTTCGGCCTGCAGCTGCACTACACGCAGCGCCACCGGCTCGACGCGTCGGTCGAGCAGGAACTCGCGCTCACGTATCACGCCGATGCCGCGTCGCTCGCGAGCGCCGTCGACATCGTCAACCTGCAGATCCCGCTTTACCCGTCGACGGAGCACCTGTTCGACGCGGCGATGATCGCGCGCATGAAGCGCGGCGCGTACCTGATCAACACCGCCCGCGCGAAGCTGGTCGACCGCGACGCGGTCGTGAATGCGGTCACGTCCGGGCATCTCGCGGGCTACGGCGGCGACGTGTGGTTTCCCCAGCCGGCGCCGGCCGATCACCCGTGGCGCGCGATGCCGTTCAACGGGATGACCCCGCACATCTCCGGCACGTCGCTGTCCGCGCAGGCACGCTATGCGGCCGGCACGCTGGAGATCCTGCAGTGCTGGTTCGACGGCAAGCCGATCCGCAACGAATACCTGATCGTCGACGGCGGCACGCTCGCGGGAACGGGCGCGCAGTCGTACCGGCTGACGTGACGCCACGCGCCGCGCCCGACGCGCGGCGGTAGGGTCAGTCGACGCAGTAGGCGGCGAGCTTGCCGACGGTCACGACCGCCTGCTCGATCTCCGGCGACCACGGGCTGCTGTAGTTGAGGCGGATGAAATTCCGGTAGCTGTCGGCGATCGAGAACATGTAGCCGGGCCCGATCGTGATGCCCTGCTCCAGCGCGAGCTGGTACAGCCGCATCGCATCGACCTGCACGGGCAACTCGACCCACAGCACGTAACCCCCCGCCGGGCTCGAGATGCGCGTGCCTTCCGGGAAAAACCGCGACACCATCGTGCGCATCAGGTTCGCCTGCTGCGCATACGCCTTGCGAATCCGCCGCAGGTGATGCTCGTAGCCGTCGCGTTCGAGAAACTCCGCGATCGCGAGCTGCGGCAGCGACGGCGTCGCGAGCGTGTTCAGGAACTTCAGTTTCTCGACCTGCTCGCGATAACGGCCGGGCAGCGCCCAGCCGATCCGGTACGCGGCCGTCAGGCTCTTCGAGAACGACGCGCAATGCAGCACGATGTCGTGGCGGTCGAACGACTTCAGCGTGCTCGGATGCATGTTGCCGAAGTACAGTTCGTTGTACACGCCATTCTCGATGACAGGCAGGTCGGCTTTCGCGGCGAACTCGACCAGTTCGCGCTTGCGCTCGTCGGGCATCTGGAAGCCGAGCGGGTTCTGGAAGTTCGGCATCACCATGCACGCAGCAATCGGCTGCGACTTCGCGATCGCGGCCAGCGCGGCGATGTCGATCCCGTATTCCGGATGCGTCGCCACCTCGATCGCCTTCATCCCCATCCGCTCGATCGCGTGCAGCATCGCGTAGAACGTCGGCGATTCCACTGCGATCGTGTCGCCCGGTTTCGCCACCGCCTGCAGGCACAGGTTGATCGCCTCCGTCGCACCGACCGTCACGATGATCTCGTTCGGGTCCACCGACATCCCGTTTTCCAGGTAGCGCCGTGCAATCTGCCGGATCAGCCGCGGATGCCCGGGCGGCAATCCGTCCGTCACGCCCCACAGCGACTTGTCGCGGCCGGCCGCATACGCATAGCGGTTCAGCTTCTCGAACGGAAACAGGCTCGGGTCCGGGTACGGCGAGCCGAGCGGCACTGCGTCGTCGGTGCCGATCGAGCGCAGCGTCGACAGCACGAGCCGGCTCACGTCCACCGACGACGAGATCGCGATCGGCTTCGACGGCCGCAGCTCGCGCACCGGCGCATGGCCGTCGTCGCGCCGCAGGTTCACGAAATAGCCGGACTGCGGGCGGCTTTCGAGCAGCCCGCGGCTTTCCAGCAGCAGATACGCGTGCAGCACGGTCGTGATGCTGATCCGGTGCTGCTGGCTCGCCTGCCGCACCGACGGCACACGATCGCCGTGTCGATATACGCCTTGCCGGATGAGTCTCTCTACGTCGTTTGCAAATTTCTCGTAGAGCTTCATCCGCCTCGCCCCGCCAGCGATGAACCGGCCTGCGGTGCACGGGCGGCATGGCCGCGCCGGTGCACGAAGCCGGATAGCCGTGCCCGGGCGCGGGGGGCCCGGTTCGAACCTCGTCCGTTATCGAAATTGAAGGCGGATAGCAACGCGAATCTCATCTAGACAAGGTTCGGCATCCTACTGCGTCATTTCGACGAATGTAAGTGACAGTTTGGCGAGGAAACGCCAAATCCGGCCGGCGTGGTGAACAGATTCGAACGCGACGGCACGGCCCGGCGCGGGGCCATTCACCAGGCTCCATGCAGGAGCACGTGCTCGCGTATTGCCGCCGGCCGGCGGGCGGCCGTCACGCGAAGCCCGGTCATGCGCGGGCCTCGCGTGTGATCAAGCGTCGTCGACGTTGTCCGCGTAGTGGTCGATCGCGACCTTGCACTCGTCGAACACCACCGTCAGCCACGCGGCGTCGTTCGACTCGACCCACTTGCGGATCTGCAGGAATTGCCCGGTGCCGAGATCGGCGACGCGGGCCGGATCGGCGGTCGTCACGTCGACGGTCGCGATCGCGCGCTTGCCGCTGCCGGGCAGCGGCGTCAACGTCGCCGCGATGTCGAAGCGCCGGTACGATTGATCGATGCGCATGCGGTTCTCCCGAAGCAGGCCGAAAGGAAGCGTCTCACTCGAGCGTCTGGCGGAACACCTTGCCGCCGAATCCCGTCACGACGTTGTCGACCGAGAACGGCGTGTCCTCCTTCGCTTCGAGGATGACCGCGACGCTGCCGGGCACGAGCCGCGCCGCAATCGTCTCGACGAACGTGCCGTCGAGCAGCGCGTTGCCGGCCGCTTCCGCGAGAATGCCGGCCCCCGCGCCGGCCGCCATGCCGGTGACCACGCCGAGCGGCCCGGCGAGCAGCCCGAGCAACCCGCCTGCGATCGCGCCGATCACGCCGCCCTTGAACGGACGCGATTCGGCATCGAGCACCGCGAGCTTGCCGGTCGCGTCCTTCTCGACGACGACGCCGTTCTCGATGTGGAATCCCTCATGCTTGTCCGACAGCGCCCCGAAATCGCTCGCGGCCCGACGGGCCGTGTCGACGCTGCCGAACACGGCGACGATCAGTTGCCTGGTCATTCGATACCTCGCTCGGTTGGTTGGTTGGTCAGTTTGATCAGTTTGGCCGCTTTGACCGGTTACAGCCGCCGCACCGCATGCGGCACGCCGCCCGCTCCTCACCTGCGCGCATGCACATCGTCCTCGACATCGTCGACATCCGCCGGAAAGCGATGCTGGCCGAAACTCAGGATCAGCACGCCCACCGCGAGCAGCACGATTCCGAACGTCGTCATCAGCATCCGCTCGGGGCTGTCGGTCGCCCCGCGCAGGATCAGGTCGCGCGCGAGCGACGTCATCGCAATGAACAGCGGAAACCGCACGGGCAGCCGGCCGAGCCGCAGGTAGCGCACGTCCATCGCGAGCACTTCCAGGTACAGGAACATCAGCAGCAGGTCGGTCAGCGACACTTCGCCCGCCAGCACGACCTTCCACGCTTCCTGCGCCATCGCGAACGCGGTCGCGAGCCCGATCACGATCAGCCCGGCCAGCTCGGCCGCGTGAAGGAAATGGCCGAAGCGGCGGCGAATGCGCTCGGCCGGCGAGCTGGGAACGGTGGTCGTATTCAAGGTGACAGTCGCGTTGAGGAAACGTGAACGGCGCCGGGTGGCGGGAACGCCGCGTCGCGCGCGGCAGCATGCACGGCCCCGCTATCGGGCACGTCGGGCGCGTCGGGCGCATCCGGCACCGCCGGCGCGTGCGGGCCGGCCGCGCCGATCGCCTGCTCGACCGCGGACAGCGTCCGGCGGCAGCACACGTGGAACGCGACGCCCGCATCGGAGCAGGCCACGTCGTCGTGCTCGCGGCACAGCAGCAGGCGACAGCCGAGATACCGTTCGAGGCAGTCGATCCGTTCGCTCACCTGCGCTTCGTCGAGCCGCAGTTCGGACGCCGCGCCGGACAGGCCGCCACGCTCGACCACCGCGACATACACACGCATCGCTTCCAGCAGGTTCATGATGACGCTCCTCGTCGGCGGGCGCAGCGGAACCTAATCTACTGCACGCGCCGCGCACGCTCAAGAGCACAGCGCCGCGCACGCCAGGAGTACAGCTGCGCGCGCGCCGCCCGAAAACCGGCCCTGTTTGACGCATTCGCATGACAGTTCGGCGATACGGGTTCCAAAGCCCCGCCGAAGCTGCTAGATTGCTTGCTCGACGACGTTACGCGGTGCGGGCCGGTCACGCGCCGCGCGGCCGGCCGCCACCGCCGCGGCCCGTTGCGCGAGGCACGCGCGACGTCCTTCATCCGCATGACACCAAGAGAACAGTCGCATGACACAGTTCAACCGTTCGCCTTCGCGCGCCACGGCCCGCCCGTCCCGACATGACTGACCGGCAGCCCACGATGCAGACACCTCCCCCACTCTCCCAGGCCGTTCACAGCCCGATCACGCGCAGCGCGATCTTCCTCGTGGCGACGATCAATCCCGGCGCCGATCACGCCGACACGATCCGTTCATGGTGCGGCGACATCGCCGCGCTCGTGCGCTCGGTCGGCAAGCGCGTGCCCGGCGGCAACCTCACCTGCGTATGCGGCTTCGGCGCCGACGCATGGGACGCGCTGTTCGGCGACCCGCGCCCCGCCGCGCTGCATCCGTTCCGCGAGTTCGGCGCGGGGCAGCGCGTCGCGGTCGCGACGCCGGGCGACATCCTGCTGCACATCCGCGCGGAAGCGATGGACCTGTGCTTCGAACTCGCGACGCAGCTGCTCGGCGCGCTCGGCGATGCCGTCACGGTGGTCGACGAGGTGCACGGCTTCCGCAATTTCGACCAGCGCGCGATGATCGGCTTCGTCGACGGCACCGAAAACCCGGAAGGCCGCGAGGCGGTCGACTTCACGGTGATCGGCGACGAAGACGCGGAATTCGCGGGCGGCAGCTACGTGATCGTGCAGAAGTACCTGCACGACATGGCCGGCTGGAACGCGCTCGCGGTCGAGACGCAGGAGCGCATCATCGGCCGCACCAAATTGTCGGACATCGAACTCGCGCCGGACGTGAAGCCGTCGTGCTCGCACAGCTCGCTGACCACGCTCGACGAGAACGGCCAGGAAGTGAAGATCCTGCGCGACAACATGCCGTTCGGGCGCCCGGGCGCGGGCGAATTCGGCACCTATTTCATCGGCTACGCACGCTCGCCGGCGCCGATCGAGCAGATGCTCGAGAACATGTTCGTCGGCCGCCCGCCCGGCAACTACGACCGCCTGCTCGACTACAGCCGCGCGGTCACCGGCTCGCTGTTCTTCGTGCCGTCCGCCGACCTGCTCGAAGCGCTCGCCGATCGCGCGGCGCCGGCCGCCGACGCCGCGCAGCCGGAAGCGTCGCCGTCCGCACCGCATCGCGACGGTTCGCTGAAAATCGGCTCGCTGAAAGGCATCCCGTCGTAACGCAGGGTACCGATGGCCGTCCGGCGCGCGACCGCGCGCCGGGCGTGTCAGGAACCGCCTCTGTTCAGTCGGCCGGAGCGCGCGTACAGCGCTGCGCAACAGCCCCCCACCGCGCCACCGCTTATGGGCAGTGACGCGCGCAGGCTTGCATTCCCGGCACGCCGGCCACGCGACTCAACCCACCAGAATATAGAGCCAGTTCTTCGGCAACGCCCCGCCCGGGCCGTTGCTGCATGCCAGCAGCCGTTCGCCGGATTGGGGGTGCGTGATGCCGGTACGAAACGTCTCGATGGCCTTGCGCTCCAGACGGTCGAACGCGTTCCCGACCAGGTTGTGCGCTTCGAGATAGATCGGGGCCATCAGCTTGAAGTCAGGCTTGGTGGCGCGATGTTTCGCCAGCCGGGTGTACAGGTCGCTGGTGATGCCGATATAGAACTTGCTGTACTCCGGCTTCGCGGCAAACGCGTTCAATACCTGCCGCAAATGCCCGATGACATCCTCGTGATTGATGACGCCCGTCTTCAGCATGTATTTGTCTTCGGGCGAGACGAGTTGCAATGCCATGAACGACCTCCACTTGTTGTGAAGCATCAATAGGCTGCATCTATGATTCATCCGGGCCCGGCTCCGACAACCGCCCAATCCCTGCTGGCAGAAACCCGGCTGGATGAATGTTCGTAAGAATGCACGACTCGCGACAGGACGTCGACCGGAATTGATTCCGCACAGCGTCGAACGCGGCCCGGGCGACGGTGCCGCCGGCACGCCCCGGGTATCGCGGCAATCCAGTCGCGGCATTCCGTGTTCGCCCACACCCGCACCGCACGAATTGCATCACAGTTGCGCCACCGCACGGTGTCGTTTCGATTTGTGCTGCAGCGGTGTCGATCGAGCCTGCTAATATTCATTTTCGTCCGCGATCGGCAGGCTGGCATCACGCACAGCCCGTCAGCCGATCGGCCCGCCATCAAGTGTTTCCGCTGACGTGAGGCAATCCAAATCCATGAATAACCTGCACCGCGAACTCGCCCCGATCTCGTCTTCCGCCTGGGAACAAATCGAGGAGGAAGTGGCACGCACGTTCAAACGATCGGTGGCCGGCCGCCGCGTCGTCGATGTCGACGGCCCCGAAGGCCCCGAGCTGTCGGCCGTCGGCACCGGGCACCTGGTCGCCGTCGACGCGCCGCGCGAGCACGTGAACGCGCGGCTGCGCGAAGTCCGCACGATCGTCGAGCTGACGGTGCCGTTCGAGTTGAGCCGCGATGCGATCGACAGCGTCGAGCGCGGCGCGCGCGATGCCGACTGGCAACCGGCGAAGGACGCCGCGCAGCGGCTCGCGTTCGCCGAAGACAACGCGATCTTCGACGGCTACCGGGCCGCCGGCATCGTCGGCATCCGCGAAGGCACGTCGAACCGCAAGCTCACGCTGCCGGCAGACGTCAGCGCGTATCCCGACGCGATCAGCGATGCGCTCGAGGCGCTCCGCCTGGCCGGCGTCGACGGCCCGTATTCGGTGGTGCTCGGCTCGGATGCGTACACGGCGCTCAGCGAGGCGCGCGACCAGGGTTATCCGGTCCTCGGCCATATCAAACGGATCGTCAGCGGCGAGATCATCTGGGCGCCGGCGATCAGCGGCGGCTGCGTGCTGTCCACGCGCGGCGGCGATTACGAGCTGCATCTCGGGGAAGACGTATCGATCGGCTACACGAGCCATACCGACAAGGTCGTCCGCCTGTACCTGCGCGAAACGTTCACGTTCCTGATGCTGACGAGCGAAGCATCGGTGGCCGTCGCACCGCAGGGCAATCCAACGGCCTGACCTCGGCTGTCCGCGCGATGCCCGCCGGGCGTCGCGCGCGGCCGGCCGCACCGCCGGCTGCATGTTCGTCGCCGATCGAACCCACTTTGCATGGAGTGTGTGATGAGCGAGTCGAATGAGGCATTACAGGCGCTGCAGGCGTCGGTCGACCAGTTGAAGAAGGCGGTCGACGCGAACGCGAGCCGCCAGGCCGGCGACACCGCCGTGCTGTTCACCGTCCTGTCGCTGGTCCTGGCCGAGTTGCCGCCCGACACGCGCAACCTGATCGAGGATTCGTTCTCCGTCTGGGCCAATGGCCTGCCGGATGCGGCACTGTCAACGGACGTGAAGCAGATCGCCCGGCAACGGCTCGCGATGACCCTCCCGGACTGACCGCGGCACGCCGCGGTTGCGCCCTGTCCGGTCCGGACCGTGCAACCCGCCTGCTCCTTCGGCCGCCACGCACGCATCGTCCGCGGTGCGCGCATGGTTGCATCCGGCCGCTCGCCGCACGTCCCCCGTGCGGCGCTTCCGTCGCGCCCGACCACCCGCGGCGCCCTCCATCCACCTGCCACCGGCGCCCTGCGCGCCCATGTCGCACCGCGCCCCGTTCGCGTGGCGCCCGCTCCGCTTTCCGGTTACCGTACGTTACGCGTACCGCGCACGCCCGCGCCGCCGTGCATCCGCCCGTCTGTGCTCCTCTTCGCCCGTGCGCGCCCGCATCCGAGGGTGCAATTCGCAGCCGGGCCGGCGCGGAACTGTGTCTTGGATGGCCTCCGCCGATTCGCTATTTTGAACGCAGTCGAAGCGATGCCGTGGGCTCCTCCCGGCACGCACGCCTGCCGTCCTGACCGCGACCGCGCACGACGCCGGCGCGCACTGCGCGACAGCCCGGGCACGGCCCGCGCGCCGCCGTGCCGCCCTGCTTCGCGTCGTGCGTCCGCGGTCGGGCCGCGCAAGCGCCGCACCGCATCGGGACTTCACCCTTCGACCCACTTTCACCGACAGGAGCCAGACCACCATGCCCGCACTTTGCGATATCTGCCACGCCCGGCCGGCCGTCGCGCGCGCAACCGTGATGCAGGACGGCGAGCGCAAGACCATCTCGATCTGCGACTACCACTTCCGTCAGCTGATGCGGCATCAAAGCATGCTGAACCCGTTCGATTCGCTGCTGGGCGGCGGCTCGTCGTCGCTGTTCGGCGGGCTCGGTGACGAATCGCCGCTCGCCGCCGAAGTCCCGCGCGAATCGGTCGACCCGACCGACGCGTTCAGCGAGCAGACGCTGGAACTGCTGCAGCGCGCGGCCGAGAAGGCGCACGAGCTGCGCCGCAGCGAGCTCGATTCCGAACACCTGCTTTACGCGCTCGCGGACACCGATGTGTGCGCCGCGCTGCTGAAAGAACTGAAGCTGTCGCCGCAGGACATCCGGTCGTACATCGACGAGCACGCGCACACCGGCACGGCCGACCCCGATGCGCCGCTCGACAAGCTGTCGATCTCGCCGCGCGTGAAGAAGGCCGTGCAGTACGCATTCCAGGCGTCGCGCGATCTCGGCCATTCGTACATCGGCCCCGAGCACCTGCTGATCGGGCTCGCGTCGGTGCCGGACAGCGTCGCCGGCACGCTGCTGAAGAAATACGGCGTGACGCCCGAGGCGTTGCGCCAGAAAGTCGTGAAGGTGGTCGGCAAGGGTGCCGAGGACGGCCGCGTCGATGCGCCGACCGGCACGCCGAACCTCGACAAGTTCGGCCGCGACCTCACCGCGATCGCGCGCCAGGGCAAGCTCGACCCGGTGCTCGGCCGCGCGCAGGAAATCGAGAGCACGATCGAGGTGCTCGCGCGCCGCAAGAAGAACAACCCGGTGCTGATCGGCGAGCCGGGTGTCGGCAAGACGGCGATCGTCGAAGGGCTCGCGCAGCGGATCGTCAACGGCGACGTGCCCGAGGTGCTGCGCGACAAGCGGCTCGTCGAAGTCAACATCAACTCGATGGTGGCAGGCGCCAAGTATCGCGGCGAGTTCGAGGAGCGCGCGAAGCAGCTGATCGACGAAGTCACGGCGAAGCAGGACGAACTGATCCTGTTCATCGACGAGCTGCATACGATCGTCGGCGCCGGCCAGGGCGGCGGCGAAGGCGGCCTCGACATCGCGAACGTGCTGAAGCCCGCGCTCGCGCGCGGCGAGCTGAGCCTGATCGGCGCGACGACGCTCAACGAATACCAGAAGTACATCGAGAAGGACGCCGCGCTCGAGCGGCGCTTCCAGCCTGTGTTCGTGCCGGAGCCGAGCGTCGAGCAGACGATCGTGATCCTGCGCGGGCTGCGCGACAGCCTCGAGGCGCATCACCAGGTAACGTTCGCCGACGACGCGTTCGTCGCGGCCGCGGAATTCGCCGACCGCTACATCACGTCGCGCTTCCTCCCCGACAAGGCGATCGACCTGATCGACCAGGCCGCCGCACGCGTGCGGATCGGCGCGACGTCGCGCCCGGTCGACATTCAGGAAGGCGAAGCGCAGATCGCGCAACTGAAGCGCGAGCAGGACTATGCGACCTCGCGCAAGCGCTTCGACGAAGCGAAGCAGTTCGAGGAGCAGATCAACGCGAAGCAGAAGGCCGTCGACGAGAAGATGGAGGCGTGGCAGCGCAAGACGGGCTCCGAGACGCTCGAGGTGACGGTCGAATCCGTGGCCGAGGTCGTGTCGCGCCTGACCGGCATCCCCGTGTCCGAACTCACGCAGGAAGAACGCCAGAAGCTGCTGAAGATGGAAGAGCAGCTGCGCGAGCGCGTGGTCGGCCAGAGCGACGCGGTGGTGGCCGTCAGCGATGCCGTGCGGCTGTCGCGCGCGGGGCTCGGCCAGACGCACCGGCCGATCGCGACGTTCCTGTTCCTCGGGCCGACGGGCGTCGGCAAGACCGAGCTCGCGAAGGCGCTCGCCGAGACCGTGTTCGGCGACGAGCAGGCGATCATCCGCATCGACATGTCCGAGTACATGGAGCGGCACGCGGTCGCGCGGCTGATCGGCGCGCCGCCCGGCTACGTCGGCTACGACGAAGGCGGCCAGCTCACCGAGCGCGTGCGGCGCCGCCCGTACAGCGTGATCCTGCTCGACGAGATCGAGAAGGCGCACCCGGACGTGTACAACGTGCTGCTGCAGGTGTTCGACGACGGCCGCCTGACCGACGGCAAGGGCCGCGTGGTCGACTTCAGCAACACGATCATCATCGCGACGAGCAACCTCGGCGCCGCGATCATCATGGACAACCTCACGCAGCCGGAAGCCGCGCGCAAGACCGACAAGGCGATCCGCGAGGAACTGATGCAGGTGCTGAAGGGCCATTTCCGCCCCGAGTTCCTGAACCGCATCGACGAGGTGATCGTCTTCCACGCGCTGTCGAAGGAGAACATCCGCTCGATCGTGCAGATCCAGCTCGACCGCGTGATCCGCACGGCCGCCGCGCAGGACATTACGCTCGTGATGGGCGATTCGCTTGTCGAGCACCTGACCGAAGCCGGCTACCAGCCGGAGTTCGGCGCGCGCGAGCTGAAGCGCCAGATCCGCCAGACCATCGAGACGCGGCTCGCCAAGGAGATCCTCGCCGACCGGCTGAAGTCGGGCGACAAGTGCGAGGTCGACTACGACAAGGACAGCGACGAAGTGAAGTTCAACAAGCTCGCCGCGCCTGAAGCGAAGGAAGCGAAGGAAGCCGACGGCAAGGCCAAGCCCAACGGCCGGGCAGCCAAGGCAGCAGCAGACGCGAAACCGGACGACACGCCCGCCGCCGCCCCGCCGCCCGCGGCGAAACCCGGCAAGAAGTCGTCCGGCGCGAAGAAGGACGCACACTAAAACAACGCATGCCCTGCAACCCGGGGCACGCATGACCGGCTCCGTCCGCCGGACGGAGCCGCCCCACGCCGCGACACGGCGCAACCGAGCCACCCGCACCGGGCCCGGCTATTGGAGATTCACCATGACAAATCGACGCGAAGTGCCAGGCATCAGGAAGTACGACGGGCCCGCCGGCGGTTGGGGCGCGCTTCGCGCGACAGCCGACGCGGTGCGCACCCAGATGGAGACCATCGAGGCGCCGATCGTGCTGATGCGGACCAACCAGCCCGACGGCTTCGACTGCCCCGGCTGTGCGTGGCCCGACAAGGAACACAAGTCGACGTTCCAGTTCTGCGAGAACGGCGCGAAGGCCGTCACGTGGGAAGCGACGACCAAGCGCGTGACGCCCGAGTTCTTCGCGGCGAACACCGTGTCGTCGCTGCTGCGCATGTCGGACTACGAACTGGAGAACATGGGCCGGCTCACGCATCCGCTCGTCTACGATCGCGCGACCGACACGTTCCGCGAGATCGCATGGGACGATGCGTTCGCCCGCATCGGCGAAGTGCTGCGCGCGCTGCCGCCCGAGCAGGTCGAGTTCTACACGTCGGGCCGCGCATCGAACGAAGCCGCGTACCTGTACCAGCTGTTCGCGCGCGAGCTCGGCACCAACAACTTCCCCGACTGCTCTAACATGTGCCACGAGCCGACCAGCGTCGGCCTGCCGCAGTCGATCGGCATCGGCAAGGGCACCGTGTCGCTGGAGGATTTCGACCACTGCGAGCTGATCATCTCGATCGGCCACAACCCCGGCACGAACCACCCGCGGATGATGGGCACGCTGCACGAGTGCTCGCGGCGCAACGTGCCGATCATCGTGTTCAACCCGCTGCGCGAGCGCGCGCTCGAACGCTTCGCGGACCCGCAGGACATGATCGAGATGGCGTCGTTCGGCTCGACGCGGATCGCGTCGACGTACTACCAGGTCGACGCGGGCGGCGACGCGGCCGCGCTGAAGGGCATCATGAAAGCGCTGCTGAAGCTCGAAGCCGAGCAAGGCAACGTGCTCGACCGCGATTTCATCGCGCAGCACACCGACGGCTTCGACGCGTTCTCGGCGGACCTCGAAGCCACGTCGTGGGACGACATCGAACGCGCGAGCGGCCTCAGCCAGGCGCAGCTCGAACAGGTCGCGCTCGCGTACGCGAAGTCGAACGCGACGATCGTCACGTACGGGATGGGCGTCACGCAGCACAACAAGGGCACCGCAACCGTGCGCCTGATCGCCGACCTGCTGCTGATGCGCGGCAACATCGGCAAGCCCGGCGCCGGCGTGTGCCCGCTGCGCGGCCATTCGAACGTGCAGGGCAACCGCACGGTCGGCATCACCGAGA
Organism: Burkholderia sp. HAN2018; assembly: GCF_024704855.1. Lineage (NCBI taxonomy): Bacteria > Pseudomonadati > Pseudomonadota > Betaproteobacteria > Burkholderiales > Burkholderiaceae > Burkholderia > Burkholderia sp. HAN2018. The sequence continues at coordinate 13,721 of NZ_QOBB01000090.1, forward strand.
AGCCGTCGGCCGAGTTCCTGAAGAAGATCGAGGACGTGTGCGGCTTCACGCCGCCCGCGCATCACGGGCACGACGCGGTGCAGGCGATGCAGGCCATGATCGACGGCACCGCGAAGGCGCTGCTGTGCCTCGGCGGCAACTTCGCGGTCGCGCTGCCCGATCCGGAACAGTCGTTCCCGGCGATGGCGAAGCTCGACCTGAGCGTGCATCTCGGCACGAAGCTGAACCGCTCGCACCTGCTGGTCGCGAAGGAAACCTTCATCCTGCCGGTGCTCGGCCGCACCGAACTCGACATGCAGGCCACCGGCCGCCAGTCGATCACCGTCGAGGATTCGATGTCGATGGTCCACGCGTCGGCCGGCAAGCTCAAGCCGGCGTCCGACCAGTTGCGCTCGGAGCCCGCGATCGTCGCGGGGATCGCGCATGCGACGCTGCCGAACAGCAAGGTCGCATGGCTCGACCTGATCGCCGACTACGACCGCATCCGCGACCTGATCGACCGCACGGTGGACGGCTTCGAGGCGTTCAACGAGCGCATCCGCACGCCGGGCGGCTTCCGGCTGCCGCTGCCGCCCACCGAGCGCGTGTGGCCGACGCCGACCGGCAAGGCGATGTTCTCGGTCTACAAGGGCGTGAAGGAGGATGCCGACGTGCTCGGCGGCGAGCAGGTGCTGCGGCTCATCACGCTGCGCAGCCACGACCAGTACAACACGACGATCTACGGGCTCGACGACCGTTATCGCGGCGTGTTCGGGCGTCGCGACGTGCTGTTCATGAACCCGGCCGATCTCGCGAAGTACGGGCTCGAACACGGCGACCTGGTCGACATCGAGACGATCACCGCATCAGGCCGCACGCTGCGTCTCGAGAAGATCACCGCGATCGAGTACGACATCGCGCCGGGCTCGGTCGGCGCGTACTACCCGGAAGCGAACGTGCTCGTGCCGCTCGACTACATCGACAAGGAAAGCGGCACGCCGTCGTACAAGTCGGTGCCGGTGCACGTCGTGCGCTCGGCGGTGGTCTGATCCGCGGGCAGGCGGGTTCGCGTCGCGGCACGCCGCGCGCCTGAACCCGCCTGCCGCCCCGCTCCCGCCTTTCCCGGCCGCCGCATCGCAACCGATGCGGCGGCCGTTTCGTTTCATCGCGCCGAACGACGCCCGGCTTACCGCACCGCCGTCGGCGGCATCGTCGCGCCCGTCTGCCGGCGCCGATACGCGCTGTCGCGCGTCGCAAGCCAGTAGTACAGCGGCGACGTCAGCGCGAGCCCCACGAGCCACGACAGGTCCGCGCCGCCGAGATGCGCGGGAATCGGACCCGCATACATCGGCGTGTTCATGAACGGGATCTGCACGAGGATGCCGATCGCATACGCGAGCAGCGCCTGCGGGTTGAAGCGGCCGTAGATCCCGCCGTCGGCCATGAAGATCGACTGGATGTCGTACTTGCCCTTGTGGATCACGTAGAAGTCGATCAGGTTGATCGCGGTCCACGGCACCAGCACGACGAGCAGCGCGAGCACGAGATCGACGAGGTTGCCGACGAAGTTCGTCGACGCGCCGATCGCCGCGTAGCAGCACGCGACGAAGATCACGACCGACACCACCGCACGCGCCTTCGCGGTCGGAATCCACCGGTACGCGAACGTCTGCACCGACGTGATCACCGCGAGCACCGCGCCGTACAGGTTCAGCGCGTTGTGGCTGATCACGCTCAGCAGGAACAGCACGAGCATCAGCGGGCCGAGCGGGCCGGTCGCCTGCTTGACCGCATCCATCGTGTCCGCGCCGGCCGGCACCGCGAGCACCGCGACCGCGCCGAAGATGAACGCGAGCGTCGAGCCGATCGTGCAGCCGAGGTAGGTCGCCCAGAACGTCGACGCCACGCCGACGTTTTCCGGCAGATAGCGCGAATAGTCCGACACGTACGGCGCGAACGCGATCTGCCACAACGCCGACAGCGACACCGTCGCGAGCCAGCCCGCGAAGTCGAAGCCGCCGCGCGTCAGGAAATCGTCGGTCGTCACGTGCGAGAGGATCATCCAGAAGCCGACGACGATGCCGATGCCGAGCACCCAGGTGCCGATCCGGTTCAGGATGTGGATGAACCGGTATCCGACGATCCCGATCAGCCCCGAACCCACCGCGCCGATCACGATGCCGACGGGCACCGGCACCGACGCCGCGATGCCGTGCACCGACTTGCCGGCGAGCACGATGTTCGACGCGAAGAAGCCGACGTACATCACGGCCGCGATCACGGTGACGAGCAACGCGCCCCACGAGCCGAACTGCGCGCGGCTCTGGATCATCTGCGGGATGCCCATCTGCGGCCCCTGCGCCGAATGCAGCGCCATCAGCACGCCGCCCACCGCCTGGCCGACGACGATCGCGACGATGCCCCATAGCAGGTTCAGGTGGAACATCTGCACGCCAAGCGCGCCGGTCACGATCGGCAGCGGCGCGATGTTGCCGCCGAACCAGAGCGTGAACAGGTCGCGCACCTTGCCGTGGCGCTCGGCGGGCGGCACGTAGCCGATCGTGTGCTTCTCTATCATCGGGGACGCATTGCGTTCCGCGTTCGTCATGGTGAAGTCTCCTGTCCTGCGCGGCGATGCGCGCGTGCCGTGTCAGCCGGCGCGCGTCGGGGTGCGCGCCTGCAATCGGGTCCGGATACGCGAACGACGACGCACCGCGTGCACGCGCGGCGGAGTCGAACGCAGCGAACGAACCGCTCGCGGGGACGGATGACATACCCCGCCGGCGCGTGCGCGGCCGCTTCGTGATCGTGGTGATCTTCGCGATCCAGGTTGGAGACGATGGTGCGCCACGGGTATCGCGACCGGAAAATACTAAAAATATTTCCGGGACATACGAAAAAGCTCTGCAGCGGAAATTCCGGCGCCGGGGCCTTTCAGGTAAGGTGCTACGCACAACCATGGACAGATTGCGCCCGCGGCGGCACGCCGGGGCCGTGCATCAGAGGTGCGTGTGGCTCACTACACTTTGCGGCAACTGAAATACTTCGTGACGACGGTGGAATCCGGCAGCGTGGCCGAGGCCTCGCGCCAGCTCTTCATCGCGCAGCCGTCGATCTCCAGCGCGATCAAGGGGCTGGAAGAGAGCTTCGGCGTGAAGCTGTTCATCCGCCATCATGCGCAGGGCGTATCGCTGACGCCGGGCGGCACGCGCTTCTACCGGAAAGCGCAGGAGCTGCTGCGCATCGCGCACGAATTCGAACAGAACGCGCTCGCCGACAACGACGTGATCACCGGGCAGATCGACATCGGCTGCTTCGAGACGGTCGCGCCGCTCTACCTGCCGCAACTGATCGCGGGCTTTCGCGAGCGCTACCCGGGCGTGAACATCCGGCTGCGCGACGGCGACCAGCAGGAACTCGTGCAGGGCCTGACGTCCGGCACGTTCGATCTCGCGCTCATGTACGACCACGATCTCGACGGCACGATCGACACCGAGCCGCTGATGCCGCCGCAGCAGCCGTACGTGCTGCTGCCGGAGAACCACCGGTTCGCGGGCCAGGCACACGTGTCGTTGCGCGACCTCTGCGTCGAGCCGATGATCCTGCTCGACGTGCAGCCGAGCCGCACGTATTTCGTCAGCCTCTTTCACGAACTCGGGCTTACGCCGAACATCGTGTTCGGGTCGCCGTCGATCGAGATGGTGCGCGGGATGGTCGGCCAGGGATTCGGCTTCTCGCTGCTCGTCACGCGCCCGCATTCCGAATACACATACGACGGCCAGCGGGTCGTGACGATCGGCCTCAGCGAAACGGTGAGCCCGTCGGGGCTCGTGAGCGCGCGGTTGAAGCGCGGCCAGCTCACGAAGCAGGCGCAGTCGTTCGTCGACTTCTGCCGCGAGCGGCTCGCGCAGATCGTCGCGGAAACGGCGAGATAAGACGCGCAAACACGCCCGCACCGCGCGAGGCGGTGCGGGCGTGTTTGCGGTGACGACTTCAGGCGGCCGACGACAGACAGGCGGCCAGACGACTCAGCATCGCGTCGCATCCATGCAGCTGGTCGAGCGTGACGAACTCGTCGGGCTTGTGCCCCTGGTCCATGCTGCCGGGCCCGCATACCACGGCCGGAATCCCGGCCTGCCCGAACAGCCCGCCCTCGGTGCCGAATGCGACCGTGCCGAACGCATCGGAACCGCTCAGCATCGCGAGCAGGCGTGCGGCCTCGCTGTCCGGCGCAGTGGCCAGCCCCGGATACGCGCCCAGCGGCTGCAATCGAATGTCGGTATCGGGCTGCACCGCACGCATTCGCGGCAACAGTTCGGATTCCGCATAGTCCTGCAGCTTGCGCGGCACGTCGTGCGCGTCGAAATCCGGCAGCGCACGCACCTCGAAGTCGAACTCGCATTCGGCCGGCACGATGTTCAGCGCGCGGCCGCCCTTGATCAGCCCCGTCTGCACGGTCGAGAACGGCGGATCGAAACGGCCGTCGTGCCGTTCGGGCCGCGCGAGCGCCGCGCCGATCTCGCCGAGCCGGCCGATCAGCTTCGCCGCATAGTCGATCGCGTTGACGCCCGACGGCGCATACGCCGAATGGCACGCGGCCCCCTTCACGTGGCAGCGCATCGCGAGCTTGCCCTTGTGGCCGAGCACCGGCTTCAGTTCGGTCGGCTCGCCGATCAGGCACAGGCGCGGCCGGTGCGGGCGCTCGGCCAGTGCGTCGAGCATCGGCCGCACGCCGAGGCAGCCGACTTCCTCGTCGTACGAGAACGCGAGATGCACGGGCACGCGCAGCGGCCGTGCGACGAACGCCGGCACGGCCGCCAGCGCCGACGCGATGAAGCCCTTCATGTCGGCCGTGCCGCGCCCGTACAGGCGGCCGTCGCGCTCGGTCAGCCGGAACGGTTCGACCGTCCACGCCTGCCCGTCGACCGGCACCACGTCGGTATGGCCCGACAGCGCGATGCCGCCGCGATCGCGCGGCCCGATCGTCGCGTACAGGCTCGCCTTCGTCCGTTCCGCGTTGTAGAACAGTTCGCTCTCGACGCCGAAGCCCGCGAGATAGTCGCGGATGAAACCGATCATCTCGAGATTCGAATCGCGGCTGACCGTCGCGAAACCGATCAGCCGCGCGAGCAACGCACGGCTCGACGTGTCATTCATCGCCCGGTACTCCGTAGCTCGGCGCGGCGGTCGGGTTCAGCGCGCGCGTCTGGTAGTCCTGCATCTGCGGCCGATACGCCCGCCACAGCGCATCGAGCTGCCCGACCGGATCGGCATCGGCCCAGTCGACGCGCAGGTCGACGATCGGCCAGGTCACGTCGCCCGCCACCTTCAGCGCGGCCGAGTGCACCGGCCCCGCCTCGCCGCCGGCCGCGATCGCCGCGTGCATCGCGGCGAGCAGGCGATCGGCGAGCAGGCCGGGCGCCTGCTCGAAGGCGCGCGCCATCGCGTCGATCACGTCCGGCGAAGCCAGCAGGTTGCCGGCCGCCACGCACTGTTCGCCGCGCACCGCGTGATGCGTGCCGAGCGCTTCCTTGCCGGTGAAACACGCCGCCTGCCCCTGCCCGTCGATCACCGTGACCTGCCGGTACTGGCTCCAGCCGTTCGCGCTGAGCGCGCGGTCGAGCGCCGCGGCGGGCGCAAGCTGTTCGTGCTCGATCAGGTCGAGGATCTGCGGGCCGAGCGCCGGCAGCGTGATGTTCTGCGTCGCGACGGCGCCGACGCCCGCGCGCACCCACGGGCAGCGCGCGCCCACCGCGATGCTCGACGAGCTGATCGCTATGCCGAGCTGGCCCGTCTCCGGGCAGCGCCCGACGATGGAGAAAGTCATGTCGCCTCCCGGGCGCGGTTCGGCTGCCAGTTGTCCGGAATCACGGCGATCACGTCGATTTCCATCAGCCACTGCGGCTGGCCGAGCGCGGACACGACGAGCCCCGTCGAGATCGGATACACGCCCTTCAGCCACTTGCCGACTTCCTGGTACACCGGCTCGCGATAACGCGGGTCGATCAGGTAGGTCGTCGTCTTCACGATGTGCGTGAGGTCGCTGCCGGCTTCCTCCAGCAGCTGCCTGACGTTCTTCATCGCCTGCTCGGCCTGCGCGCGCGGGTCGCCGAGGCCGACCAGGTTGCCGTCGAAGTCGGTGCCGACCTGGCCGCGCACGTAGACGGTGTTGCCGGCCCGCACGGCCTGGCACAGGTCGTTGTCGAGCGTCTGGTTCGGGTAGGTATCCTTCGTGTTGAACATGCGGATACGGGTGTGGGTCGGTTGGCTCATCGAAATCCTTCAGTCGTCAGGGGGCGCGCCGCCGCACCGGGCGCGAACACGATCGCGGTGCGGCAGGCGGGCGGCATGGGTTCGGTCAGTTGACCGCGTCGGCGAGCGGCTGCGCGTCGGCGTGCGACGCTGCGCCGTCCGGCTCCGGGCGCGATGCCGAGCGGCGCCGCGATGCGTCGTGGTATTCGAGGTAGGTGCGCTGCGTCGCGATGTGATCGGCGATATGCCGCGCGTCGTGCCATACGCCCCAGATGAAGCTGGAGCCGCGCCGCGACAGCCACGGCAGCCCGAGGAAATAGATGCCCGGCTCCTTCGACACGCCGCGCTGGTGCCGCGGCTTGCCGTTCGCGTCGAACGCATCGACCTTCAGCCAGCCGTAGTCGACCGCATATCCCGTCGCCCAGACGATCGACGTGACGCCCGCGCCGGCGAGGTCGAGCGCGAGGATCGGGTGCGCGACGCAGTCCGGGTTCGGCAGGATGTGGCGGGCGTCGGGTTCGGCCGGCAGGTCGAGGCCGTTGCGGGCCGCATAGGCGTCGGCCGCGTCGAGCAGCGACAGGTAGTTCTCGTCGCCGCGCGCGAGATTGATCGCGAGATCGCGCTCGAACGTGGCCACGCCGCCGCTGAACGACTTCGTCAGCCCGACGAGCGTCACGCCCTGGTTCGCGAGCTTGCGGAAATCGACCGTATGGCCGCCGCGCGCGCCGCTCACCGCGATCGTCACGTGTTCGCGGCCGGGCGTCGCGACTTCCTTGTCCCATTCGCCGAGCACGCCGAGCCACCAGCAGAAGTCGCGGCCGCGATACGCGCGCGGCGGGCGGTCGTGCGGGCCGACCGACAGGTAGACCCGGCGGCCCGCGCGCTGCAACTCGTCGGCGATCTGCACGCCCGACGAACCCGCGCCGACCACCAGCACCGCGCCGTCCGGGAGCTGGCCCGGGTTGCGGTAGTCGGCGGAATGGAGCTGCACGAGGCGCGCGTCGTCCGGCGCGATCGGCGGAATCACCGGGCGCTGGAACGGCCCCGTCGCGACGACCACGCGGTTCGCCTCGATCGTGCCGTCGGACGTCTCGACGACGAAACCCGGCTTGCCCGTATTGCGCACGACCCGCTTCACCTCGACGCCGGTGCGGATCGGCGCGTCGAACTTGCGCGCATAGGCTTCGAAGTAGTCCGCGACCTGGTCTTTCGACGCGAACGCGTCGGGGTCGAGGCCGTCGAATTCGAGCCCCGGGAAGCGGTCGTGCCACGCGGGGCCGTTCGCGACCAGCGAATCCCAGCGCCCCGTGCGCCAGCGTTCGGCGATGCGGCTGCGCTCCAGCACGAGATGCGGCACGCCCAGCTTGCCCAGGTGCTCGCTCATGGCCACGCCGGCCTGACCGGCGCCGACGACGAGCGTATCGATTGAGGTTGTTTCGACTGCCACGGCTGTCTCCTTCTGAAGTGCGGCTCGGCGCGACGCGCGTGCTGTCGCTCGAGCTGGAATGGAGACATTCTGCTGACACGCCGCTTGCGGCGAAATGATGATTTTTGTTGGTGTTGATGAGCAAAAAGCTGGGGGGCGCGCGGGCGGCGAGCGGCACGGGACGACACGCCCGTGTTGCACCGGCGCCCGCCCGGACGGCTGGCGCCGGCTTCAACCGGTCGCGCCGGCTACGCGTTCGTCCATGGGCCGGCGCCCTGCCGATACTGGATCACGCCGCCGTTGATCCGCACCCGCAGATTGCCGTCCGGCAACGGCACCCAGTTCTGCATGTCGAGGCTCAGCATCAGCGCGGCGAAGAAATCCCGCAGTTGTTGCGACTCGCTGGCCTGCCAGAGATCGATGCGCCCGAGGCAGGTACGCAGGTCGCCGCTCTGCTGCATGATCGTTTCGACCTGCCCGGCCACGTTCGCCGACGGGTCGTACACCTTCGTACCGTCGTCGCTGACGATCGACAGATGGATCGCGCGCACCGACGCCGGCTGGCCCGGCGTCTGCTCGACGAGCGCGATGCAGCTCGTCATCGCGCCGAAATCGATTTCCGACGCATCTCCCCAGATGCGCTCGCCAACCGCCAGCGGCGCGGGACCTTGTACGTTCTGAATGTCGTAGGGCATGGGTTCCTCACTTGACTCGATGGGACTGCCGGTGGCGGGAACGACGCGTGTCCGGGAAAGCGGACACGCGTCGTTCCCGCCGCTCACATCCCGCGGCGGGCCTGACGGCCCGGCGGGTCGTGTCGATTGATTCCTGGTCGCCGCGCGCGGTCGCGCGCTACGCACCCTTCTTGTCCAGCAGCGCCTGATACCGCTGCAGGCTCTCGTCGATCTTGTCGAGCGCGACGCTCGCGGCCTCGCCTTCGATCGCCTCCGCGGCACCCGCCACGACCGCCGCCGTCGCGACGAACAGGTCGGTCAACAGCAGGCCCACCGCATCCATCGCCATCCCGCGCACGTTCTCGTCGATGGTCTTCTGCGCCAGATCCTTCATCAGCACGCTCTTGCCTGCGATCGCCAGCGACGTCGACGCCTCGAAGTAGTTGGCCGCCGCCTGCGCGACCATCCCGCCCGCCTGCGTGATCATCATGTTCGGGCCGACGGCGATCTGCGTCGTCGCGTAGGACGCCGCCTCCGCGTTGATCGCCTGCACGGTCTGCAGCGCCGAACCGCCGCCCCCGGCCGAACCGGCGACCTGGTTCGGCGCCTTCAGCGCATCGGTGAGCCTGCGCAGCCGGTTGACCGGCCATGCGCGCGCGCCTGCTTTCGGCACCGCGACGGGCGGCGCGACGTCGGCGGACGTCGTTGCGTCGGCCGGCGTCGTTGCGCCTGCTGCCGCGGACGCGCCATCGTGCGGCGCCTGCGGCGCACCGTCGCCGCGTCCGCCCAAAAGGCCTTTCATGTTCATGGTTCAGGTATCCCGAGAGTCGACTAATGCGTGGAACCCGTCTGCGGCCCGGCCGCCGGGGCTTGCGCCGCGCCGCCCGCTGCCGGCTTCGGCGACGCTTCGACGGACAGGATCATCGCCACCGCCTTCGACACGACGGCGTTCGAAATCTGGTTCAGCGCCGCCTGCTGCTGCGTCATGTTCTGCGCCGAGATGCCGACGGCCTGGCTGAACATCTGGTAAAGCATGCCCAGCGCCTGGGCCGGGGATCCCGCGACGACGTTGACATTGGTCTGCGTCAGCGCGTCGGTAACCTGCTCATTGACTTTGTCTGCCACGAGGCCTCCTCGGATCTCGGCTCCGGCATGCGATTGAAGGAACGGCAAGCCATCGACGCCGCGCATGCCGTTAGGAACGCTGCATGCCCGCGTTCGTGAACGCGCTCACGCGAGTTCCTCGCGCAATTTCCTGCGCAGCAGCTCGACACGCTTCCTGGCCAGCGGCTCGTTGATCCCGAGCGTCGCCGCGATGTGCAGATAGGGCCGGTCCTCCTCGAACTTCAGCGTGAACAGCATCTGCTGCTGCGAGGAGAGCGTGGACAGCACCTGCTCGAGACGCAGCAGCTGTTGCCGGAGCAGCAGTTGCTGCTCCACCGACGGCGCGTGGCCGGCCAGCTCGACGGTGTGATCGTCGTCCCAGCCCGGGTCGAATTCGAGCATGCCGCTTTCGCGCACACGGCGGCGCGCGCCGTCGAGGAACGCGTGGTTCAGCGCCAGAAAGAGAAAGCCGGCCAGGTTCCGGACGCGCTCGGGCGAACGTTGCAGGTAGATGTGGACCTTGAGCGCGGTATCGGAGAGCAGTTCGTCGGCACGGTGGATATCGCCCTTGCACAACAGGCGCGCGCGGCGCCGCAATTTCCCCTGCATTTCCCGCCACGTGTGATCGAGCTGCTGCGCCGGCGACTCAGGCGTCGAAACAGCGTGCTGGTTCGAGGTTGTCATCCCGTGCCTTCCTTTTTTTATGGAAAACACAGAATCGATTCGACGCCGGGAATGGCGCTGTTACCCGCGTAACACCGTTTTAAAGATAATCGCTTCGTGTAAATTTTCTTGATTATTGTGAACGGAAACTTTAATTCCCCGGCATATCCTCATCCGTCGTTTCGGGCGCGCCGCCGAGCGTAACCAATGGCATTTCGATGAAAAATGGCGACTGCCGCCGCGACGTGATTACGCCGGCACGCTGCCGTCGATGTCGGTCGACCAAAGGTCCCTGGCGCCGAAGCAAAACCGTATCGGGATCGCTTTCCCATTATCTGGTTATTTTCATCATTCATTTTTCACGCAATGCCAAAGGCAGCGTTTTTCGCTAGGTGGCCGCATCGTCAAACAACCTTGCACGGAAAACATGCCTGCCCTCGTCAACGGTCAAACGCTGTGCAATATCCCGATACTCGCCGATCTTCCGGAAAGCCTGCTCGCTCACATCGAGCGGCATCTCGCGCCCTGGCCCGAACACGGTAACCGCCTGTTGTTCTTCAAGGGCGATCCGGGCGATTTCGTCGCCTTCGTGCACTGCGGCCGCGTGTACAAGACGCTGCACGAACCCGGCGGACGCGAACTCATTCTCGGCCACTCGTTGCCGGGCGAACTCATCGGCGAAAACACGCTGGTTCGCGCCCACCGGCGCAGCTTCACCGCGCAGTTGAGCCCCGACTGCCGCGTGTCGCTGCTGCATCGCCAGTATTTCGCGCCGCTGCTGGCCAACGCGGATTTCATGGAGCGCATCCACGAGCAGCTGTGCCGGCACGTGCACCAGCTGAGCGACTTCGTCGAATCGACGTGCCTGTACCGGCTCGAAGCCAGGCTCGCGCGCCATCTGCTGAACCGCATGCAAGGGAACGATCTCGAGGTGAGGCTGCCGGAGAGCCAGAGCATCCTCGCCGCGATGCTCAACGTCAGCCGGCCGCGACTGAACAGCAGCCTGCAGAAGATGCAGCGCGACGGCCTGATCCGGCTTCACGCGCACGGCGTGACGATCGAGAAGCCGGAGCAGCTGCGGACCATCGTCAACGCCAATTGACGCGCCGGGCGCATGCGCCGCGACGCCGCGGCGGCAGGAGGTCGCGCGCGCCGGGTTGCGCGGCGCGCGGTGAAGATCAGCCGCGCCAGTGGCCGATGGCGTTCATCAACTGCGCGACGGCGGTCAGTTGCGACGCAAAGTTGTCGTTCGCGGAGCGCGCCGCGGCGGCCACCGCCACCGGCGAGCCGGCGTAGAGCTGCATGACGCCGACGGTCGTGGCGGCGAGGTTGGACATCGCCTGGTTCGCCTGCATCTGCACTGCGTTGTGAAGCAGGATCGCGGACGCATGGCTGTTCGACTGCATGAGCGTGCCCAAGGCCACGGCGGGCGCTTCGCCCACCACCTTGACGTTGGCTTGCGTGACCGCATCGGTCACCGCGGCGGAAACCTGTTCCGGCATGTCGTTGCTCCTGGTTTGCCCGCCGCTGCGATGCAGTCACGGCGAACGCATGAATGGGTCGGTCGGCGACGTGCGCCGATCGATTGCATCGGTGCGCGCGAACGCTCGCCGTCGCGAGCGTCGGGATGACGACAGGCGCCGGGCGACAGCCGCGAGGATCGGGGCCGCCGCCCGGCGTCGACGCCGGGTTACGCGTCAGGCCAGCGCCTTGCCGAGCGCGAGCACATCGGCCAGCACGGACAGCACGCCGTTCGAGCCGATTTCCGTCGCGGCGGCGCCGGCGCTCGCCGGCCCGAGCGTGTAGAGCTGCATCGTGCCCACGTTCGTCGAGGTCGGCAGCTGTACCGCGGCCTGCGACTGCTGCTGCACGGCGTTCTCGAACAGCACGCTGAGCGAATGGCTCTGGGCCTGGTACAGCGAGCCCGTTGCCATCGCCGGCGCTTCACCCACCACCTTGACGTTGGTCTGCGTGACGGCGTCGGTGATCGCGGCATTGACCGCGCACGTCTTGCAGTTGCAGGGGTCTTTCGGATCCTTCGAATCCGTCGGGGCGCTTGTATCATTTGCCATCGAATTTCTCCTGGTTTGCGAACGGGCGCCGCATCGAATCGGCTCTACCCGTCCTGTCGTTTGCTCCGGAACACCGCGCGGCACCGCTGCTCAGGCGCCGGCGGACGTGCTGCGGTTCGGCGGTGCTGCGGTGCTGCGGTGCTGCGGCGGTATCGGCGGCCCGAGCCGCTTGCGCCGCCGCTCGACCGCGGCGTGGCGACCGCGCGTTACGGGCGCATCGCCTTCCCGATCGCGATCACGTCGGCCAGAATGGAAATGATCCCGTTCGCGCCGATTTCCGTGGCGGCCGCCCCCGCGCTTTCCGGCCCGATCGTGTAGAGCTGCATCGTCCCCACGTTCGTCGACGTCTGCGACTGGATCGCGGCCTGCGACTGCTGCTGCACCGCGTTCTCGAACAGGATGCTGAGCGAATGGCTCTGGGCCTGGTACAGCGAGCCCATCGCCATCGCCGGCGCCTCGGCGACCACCTTGACGTTGACCTGCGTGACGGCATCGGTAATCGCGGGATTGACCTGGCACACCTGACACGTATCACCCATTTTTTGCTCCTTGATTCACGTAGTTGAGAGGTCGCACATCGGGGCCGGCCGGTTTCGCGTCCAGCCGCCGGACTTCAGCCGCTCGACTTCGACCGCATGCCCGGTGTGCTACTCCATGGACGCTGGCCCGGGGGTGTCGTGAATAGAAGCGGCGGCGGTGGCGGCAGCGGCCGGTTCGTGCAGGTCGGACGGACGGGCGCCGATGCGTTGCAACCGCTCGTCGATCGCGTCGAGCCGCACGGCAAGCCGTTCGGCGAGCGAATCGACGTAGTGCCGGAAACAGGCGTCGATTTCCTGCCGGATGAGGCCGGTCAGCTGTTCGCCGATCACCGCCAGCGCCTCACGGGTGCTGTCCTGGATGTCGGCCGCGCCGGATGCCGGTGCGTCGTCCGGCGGCTCGTGCGCGTCGAGTACGCCGGACACCTTCTGCTGTTCCGACGCCAGCATGCCGAGGGTCGTCTCGTTCTGCGCGTCGATCGTCTGCAGGATGCCGCGCATCTTCTCGTACGCCTTCTGCTGGTTGAGCTGCAGAAAATGCTTGACCTGCTCGCGCGCCTCCTGCCGGGTTTTCAAGCGCGGCAATGGCGGGGGCGCGGCGCTCGCCTGCGTGGCCGCGCCGGCCGCCGGGGCCGGCTGG
>NZ_QOBB01000091.1:0-27700 GCF_024704855.1 Burkholderia sp. HAN2018
GCCGAGCGCCCGGGCGCGGATCGCGCACCGGCCAAGCGTGCGCCGCGTGACGGCGGTGCCGAACGCGGCACGCGCGCGCCGTATCGCGACAACGCGGCCGGCGAAGGGGCGAAGCGCAGCTTCGGCGATCGCCGCACGTCGTCCGATCGTCCGCCGCGCCGTGATGACGACGCACGTCCGCGTCGCGCGGGTGGCGACGACGACAAACGCTCGTCCTATCGCGACAAGGCAGCCGGTGAAGGTGCAAAGCGCAGCTTCGGCGACCGCCGCACGTCGTCCGATCGCCCGCCGCGTCGTGATGACGATGCACGTCCGCGCCGCGCAGGTGGCGACGACGACAAACGCTCGTCCTATCGCGACAAGGCAGCCGGTGAAGGCGCGAAGCGCAGCTTCGGCGATCGCCGCCCGTCGTCCGATCGTCCGCCCCGCCGTGATGACGATGCACGTCCGCGTCGCGCCGGTGGTGAAGGCGGCGCACGCGCGCCGTACCGAGACAATGCATCCGGCGAAGGCGCGAAGCGCAGCTTCGGCGACCGTCGCCCGTCGTCCGATCGTCCGCCGCGCCGCGATGACGACGCACGTCCGCGTCGCGCCGGTGGTGAAGGCGGCCCGCGTGCCCCCTATCGCGACAAGGCAGCTGGTGAAGGTGCAAAGCGCAGCTTCGGCGATCGCCGCCCGTCGTCCGACCGTCCGCCGCGCCGTGATGACGACGCACGTCCGCGTCGCGCAGGTGGCGACGACGACAAACGCTCGTCCTATCGCGACAAGGCGGCCGGTGAAGGTGCAAAGCGCAACTTCGGCGACCGCCGCCCGTCGTCCGATCGTCCGCCGCGCCGCGCAGGCGCCGACGACGGCAAGCGCCCGTCCTATCGCGACAAGACGGCCGGCGAAGGCGCGAAGCGCAGCTTCGGCGACCGCCCGGCTCGCCCCGCGCGCGACGGCGAACGCCGCTCGTTCGGTGCGGTCAAGACCGCGCAGCCGGTCAAGCGCGCGGCGGCCGACGTCGACTACGGCGACGAAACGGGCCTGATGCGCCTGTCGAAGCGGATGTCCGAGCTCGGCATGTGCTCGCGCCGCGAAGCCGACGAATGGATCGAAAAGGGTTGGGTGCTCGTCGACGGCGAACGCATCGACACGCTCGGCACCAAGGTCCGCGCCGACCAGAAGATCGAGATCGACGAGCGCGCGAGCGCCGCGCAGGCCGCGCAAGTGACGATCCTGCTGCACAAGCCCGTCGGTTATGTGTCGGGCCAGGCGGAAGACGGCTACGAGCCGGCAGCCGTGCTGATCACGCGCGCGAACCGCTGGAGCGGCGACCATTCGCCGGTACGCTTCTCGCCGCAGCACCTGCACGCGCTCGCACCGGCCGGCCGCCTGGACATCGATTCGACCGGCCTGCTCGTGCTGACGCAGAACGGCGTGATCGCGAAGCAGCTGATCGGCGAGCAGTCGGATATCGACAAGGAATACCTGGTGCGCGTGCGCTTCGGCGAACGGCTGATCGACATCGACCAGCACTTCCCGGCGGAATCGCTCGCGAAGCTGCGCCACGGCCTCGAGCTCGATGGCGTCGCGCTGAAGCCCGCGATGGTGAGCTGGCAGAACGGCGAGCAGTTGCGCTTCGTGCTGCGCGAAGGCAAGAAGCGCCAGATCCGTCGCATGTGCGAACTGGTGGGTCTCGACGTGATCGGCCTGAAGCGCGTCCGGATGGGCCGCGTGATGCTCGGCGCACTGCCGCAGGGGCAATGGCGCTATCTGTCGGCCGACGAGACGTTCTGACCGCCGGCGCGCCACACGTGCACCATGCAATGAAAAAGCCCGCGCAAGCGGGCTTTTTCTTGTCTGCGAGAAACCGGGAAAGCAGAGGGATCAGTCGTCGGAAGCCGGATCGAGCCCCGGGAACAGCACTTCCGTGAAGCCGAAGCGCGTGAAATCGGTGATCCGCATCGGATACAGCTTGCCGATCAGGTGGTCGTATTCGTGCTGGACGACGCGTGCGTGAAAACCGTCGGCGACACGATCGATCTTCTCGCCGAACTGGTCGAAGCCGCTGTAGCGCACCTTCGCATAGCGGCTGACGACGCCGCGCATGCCCGGCACCGACAGGCAGCCTTCCCAGCCCTCTTCCATGTCCGGCGGCATGTATTCGACCTTCGGGTTGATCAGCACGGTCTCGGGCACCGGCGGCGCTTCCGGGTAGCGGTTGTTGTTGCCGAAGCCGAAGATGATGATCTGCAGCCCGATGCCGATCTGCGGCGCGGCCAGGCCGGCGCCGTTCGCATGGTGCATCGTCTCGAACATGTCCGCGACGATCTCGTGCAGCTCGGGTGTATCGAACCGCTCGACCGGCTTGGCGACTTCGAGCAGGCGCGGATCGCCCATCTTCAGGATCTCGCGAATCATGGCGTATTGCCCTCCAGGAGTTGGTGCAGACCGTCTTCGTCCAGCACGGGGATGCCGAGTTCCTCGGCCTTCGCGAGCTTGCTGCCGGCTTCGGCGCCCGCGACCACGTAATCCGTCTTCTTCGATACCGAACCGGCCACTTTCGCGCCCGCCGCTTCGAGCATTTCCTTCGCGGCATCGCGCGTGAGCGTCGGCAGCGTGCCCGTCAGCACGACGGTCTTGCCGGCCAGCACGCCCTGCGGCGCCTTCGGCGCGGGCGGCCCTTCCGGCCACGTCACCTTGCCCGGTGCGCGCAACTGCTCGATCACGGTCCGGTTGTGCTCTTCCGCGAAGAACTGATGAATCGACTCGGCGACGATCGGCCCGACGTCGTTGACTTCGAGCAGCTCTTCGATCGACGCGTCCATGATCGGCGTGAGCGAGCCGAAATGCTTCGCGAGATCCTTCGCAGTCGATTCGCCCACGTGGCGGATACCGAGCCCGTAAATGAAGCGCGCGAGCGTCGTGTGCTTCGCCTTCTCGAGCGAGTCGAGCAGGTTCTGTGCGGACTTCTCGGCAAACCGATCGAGCTCGGCGAGCGTCGCAAAGCCGAGATTGAACAGGTCCGCCGGCGTGCGCACGAGATTCAGTTCGACGAGCTGGTCGATGATCTTCTCGCCGAGGCCGTCGATGTCGAGCGCGCGGCGCTGCGCGAAGTGCCACAGCGCCTGCTTGCGTTGCGCCGGGCAGAACAGGCCGCCCGTGCAGCGCGCGATCGCCTCGTCCGGCAGGCGCTCGATCTTCGAGCCGCACACCGGGCATTCGGTCGGCATCACGAATTCGGCCGCATCGGCCGGGCGCCGGTCGAGCAGCGCACCGACCACCTCGGGGATCACGTCGCCGGCGCGGCGCACGATCACGGTATCGCCGATCCGGATGTCCTTGCGGCGCACCTCGTCCTCGTTGTGCAGCGTCGCGTTGGTCACCGTCGCCCCGCCGACAAACACCGGCTCGAGGCGCGCGACCGGCGTGATCGCGCCGGTGCGCCCGACCTGCACGTCGATCGCGACGAGCTTCGTCAGCGCTTCCTGCGCGGGGAACTTGTGAGCAAGCGCGAAGCGCGGCGCACGCGACACGAAGCCGAGGCGCTCCTGCTCGTCACGCCGGTTGACCTTGTAGACGACACCGTCGATGTCGTAGGGCAGCGACTCGCGCTTCTCGCCGACCTTGCGGAAGAAGTCGAGCAAGCCCTCGGCGCCCTGCACGACCGCGCGCTCGCGGTTCACGGGCAGGCCGAGCGACTCGTACCAGTCGAGCAGCGCGCTGTGCGTATCGGGCATCGGCATCCCGTCGAGCACGCCGATCCCGTACGCGAAGAACGACAGCGGACGCTGCGCGGTGATCTTCGAGTCGAGCTGGCGCAGGCTGCCGGCCGCCGCGTTGCGCGGGTTCGCGAATTCGCGCTGCTCGGCCGCGCGCTGGCGTTCGTTCAGGCGTGCGAAATCGCGCTTGAACATCAGCACCTCGCCGCGCACGTCGAGTACGGCCGGCACGTTCTTGCCCTTCAGCTTCAGCGGAATCGAGCGGATCGTGCGCACGTTCTCGGTCACGTCCTCGCCGGTCGTGCCGTCGCCGCGCGTCGACGCCTGCACGAATACGCCCTGCTCGTAACGCAGCGAGATCGCGAGACCGTCGAACTTCAGTTCGCACGCGTAGTCGACCGGCTCCGTCACCGAACCGGCGAGATCGGTCGCCTTGTCGAGCGCATCGGCGACGCGCTTGTCGAACGCGACGATGTCCTCGTCGGCAAAGCCGTTGTTCAGCGACAGCATCGGCGCATCGTGGACGACCGGCGTGAAGCCGCCGGCCGCCTCGCCGCCCACGCGCTGCGTCGGCGAATCGGGCGTCACGAGTTCGGGATGATCGGTTTCGAGCTGCTGCAACTCGCGAAACAGTCGGTCGTACTCGGCGTCGGGCAGATCCGGCTGATCGAGCACGTAGTAGGCGTAGTTCGCCCGCTCGAGTTGGTCGCGCAGCCACGCGGCGCGCGCGTCGGGCTGGCTGGCTGGCGGTTCGGCTTGGGTTCGGGCCATGCTGGCGGCAGATTCGTTCTGAGAAAATCGGATGCCCGATTATCTCAGTTTGCCGCCGTGGCGGGGCGCGCAAAACGCGCCCGATGCGCGTGCTGCAGCGCAAACAGCGAGGTGTGCGCCGCAGCGACGAACGGCGGCCCCGAAGCCCGCCGCCCGTGCGTTCGCGTTACTGGCTGAAGAGGCGGCGCGTGACCGGCGAACCGGCCGGGATGCCGGCTTCCTCGAGCTTCGCGTACAGCTTCATCAGTTGCTGGTCGATCGCGACGAGCGTCGATTCCGGCAGCGGCCGGCGCGAATCGTCGACGACCCGCGCACCGATCCGTTCGGACAGCGACTTCGCGTAGTCGCACATCAGCCGGAACGGCAGGATGTCCTCTTCGGCGACCGGCACGTCGAGCACCAGCGTGATCATGTTGCCGCCCTTGTACGTGAGGTCGTCACGCAGGAAGTTCGTGTCGCCGAACTGCAGCATGAACACCGGGTTCTGCTTCGCGTCGAGCTTCACGAAACGCGTGCCGTCGCGCGACAGCAGCAGCCCGTCCTGCGACGCGACCGCCTGCACGTAGTTCGCCGACCACGGCGCGCCGTCCGACATCACGTTGATCGACAACTGGGCGTCGCATTGCGCGGCAAACGCGTCGAGCTCGCGCGCCATCGCGACCGTTTCCATCATGTCCGGGAATTCCGGCGCGCCGTCGATCGCGTCGGCGAACTGCTGGACACCCGTCACGAATTCGGAGAACTCGAGCTCGTTCAGCGCGCCGCTGCGGTTCGCGAGCTGCGCGGCCGCGCGCAGTTCCTCGTAGCGCACGCCGTTCTGCAGCAGCTCCCACTGGCCGCCTTCGGGCTTGCCTTCGATATGCACGGGCTTGCTGCCCGCGCGGCGCAGCCGCTGCGCGGCCGGCAGGATCTTGTCGCCCGGCAGCAAACCGGTGAGGCGGATCGGCACGATGCAATCGATCCGGCGGTCGACGATCGCCGGCGGTGCCGACGAGATCGTCGTCGCGGCCGGCAGCACGGGTTCGACCGGCTCGGCCGCTTCAGCGTGCGTGTCGTGCGCGGCGGCCGGCACGGTGTCTTCGCCGGCAACCGCGTCGACCGGCTCGGCCGGCGACTCGACGCCGGTCGCCTCGGCCTGCAGATCGGCCGGCATGTCGGCAGGCGCCGCACCGCCGAAGGTCGGCTCGACACGCGCGACTTCCGCCGACGCGGCAGCCGCAGCAGCCGGCGCCGCAGGCTCGCGCCGCACCGGCTGACGCACCGGCTCGATGAACGGCAACTCTTCGTCGCGCTCGGGGCGGTTCATCGCCTCGGCCGCTTCCTCCGGCATCGGGCGCGGCATCCTGCGCCGCACCTTCGCGCCCTGCCATGCGTTGTAGACCACGACGCCGCCCACCACGACGGCGCCCGCGCCGATCAAACCGAGTGTCAACTCGTCCATGCACGCTCCATCAGCAATTCTTGTTCGTCGGAACCGCGAACGGGCGCCCATGCGCCGCGCGAACGCGGTCCGGTTTCGTCAAACGTCAATTCTGGGCAAAACCCGCGGCGGTTTCCATGTCCACCGCGACGATCCGCGACACGCCCTGCTCCTGCATCGTCACGCCGATCAGCTGCTGCGCCATCTCCATCGCGATCTTGTTGTGCGAGATGAACAGGAACTGCGTCTTGTCGGACATCGCGCGCACGAGATTCGCGAAACGCTCGGTGTTCGCGTCGTCGAGCGGCGCGTCGACCTCGTCGAGCAGACAGAACGGCGCCGGATTGAGCTGGAACATCGCGAACACCAGTGCGGTCGCGGTCAGCGCCTTCTCGCCGCCCGACAGCAGGTGAATCGTCGCGTTCTTCTTGCCCGGCGGCTGCGCCATCACCTGCACGCCGGCATCGAGGATCTCGTCGCCCGTCATGATCAGCTTCGCCTGGCCGCCGCCGAACAGGCGCGGGAAAAGGTCGCTGAAGTGACGGTTGACCTCGTCGAAGGTGCCTTGCAGCAGCGTGCGGGTTTCCTGGTCGATCTTGTGGATCGCATCCTCGAGCGTCGTGATCGCGTCGATCAGGTCGGCCGATTGCGCATCGAGGAACACCTTGCGCTCGCTCGCAGCCTTCAGCTCGTCGAGCGCGGCCATGTTCACCGGGCCGAGCGCATTGATCGCATTGTTCAGGCGCGTGACCTCGCCTTGCAGGTACGACGGCTTCAGATCCGGCGTGAGCTTCTCGCGCAGCGCTTCCTCGTCGACCTCGGCCGCCGTCAGTTGCTCGGCGAACTGCTCGACCGCCAGGCGCGCGGCCTGCTCCTTCAACTGCAATTCGGTGATGCGGTCGCGCAGCGGCTGCAGCGAGCGCTCGGCGACGAGCCGCTGCTCGTCCGACGCGCGCAGCTTCGCGGTCAGGTCGTCGAGTTCGATCCGCGCGGCCTGCAGCGCCTCTTCCTTCACCGCACGAACTTCGAGCGCGTCCTGCAGGCCCGTGTGCGCGGTCTGCTCGTTGATCGTCTCGAGTTCGGCGCGTGCGTCTTCCAGCGATCCGGCAACACGTTCGCTCTGCTCGTGCGCAACCTGGATGCTGCGCTTGAGTTCGTCGATCCGCGTCACCGCGTTGCGCGCGGCGAAGCGTGCGTCGTTCGCGCCGCGCTCCAGGTCACGCGCTTCCTGACGCGCCTGCGTCAGCGATTCGTCGAGCGCTTCGAATGCGAGCTGGTTGTCCTCGAAGCGCGCCTGCAGCTCCGCGAGTTCGCCGTCGAAACGCTCGAAATTCGCTTCCGATTCCGCGCGCATCGCGCGCTGCTCTTCGATCTGCGCGCCGATTTCCTCGAGTTCCTCGCGGATCTGCGTGCTGCGCTGCGTGTAACGTTCGTGCGCCTGCGCGAGCTTCAGCACGTCCATCTGCAGCGCGTGCACGCGTTGCGTCGCACGCTCGGCCTGTGCGCGCACGTCGCCGAGCGCCTGCGTGGCCTGCGTGTGCGCGGCTTCCGCGCGCACGGCCGCCGTGCGCGCCTCGTCGGCGAGCAGCGCCTGCGCACGCACCTGGCGCGTCAGGTTTTCGATTTCCTGCTGGCGGGCCAGCATCCCGGCCTGTTCCGAATCGGCGGCATAGAGCTGCACGCCGACGCGCGTAACGACATGGCCGGCCTTGACGACGAACGCGCCGCCTGCCGGCAGCTGCGTGCGCGTCGCGAGCGCCTGTGCAACGTCGTCGGCGACGTACACGTTGCCGAGCCAGTCGTTCAGCACCGCACGGATGCCCGCATCGTCGATGCGCACGAGCGACAGCACCGGACGCAGGCCCGCCACGGCCGCGGGCGGTTCGCCGGCCGCGGGCGGCGCATAGAACGCGAGCTTCGCCGGCGGCGCATCGGTCGCGAATGCCTTCACCCAGTCGAGATTCGACACTTCGAGCGCGGCGAGACGCTCGCGCAGCACGGCCTCGAGCGCCGCTTCCCAGCCGGCCTCGACGTGCAGCTTCTTCCACAGGCGCGGCAGCGCGCCGAGCTCGTGCTTGTCGAGCCACGGCTGCACCTTGCCTTCGGTCTGCACGTTTTCCTGCAGTTGCTTCAACGCGGCGAGACGCGCCTCGAGCTGGTGGATCTGCGCGGCCTCGGCCTGCACGCGCTCCTGCGCGGCACGGCGTTCGCCATCGAGGCGCGGCACCGTTTCCTGCGCGTCGGCGAGGCGCGCCTGCGCTTCGGCAAGGATCTCTTCCTGCTCGGCCAGCTGCATGCGCAGCTCTTCGAGCTGGGCTTCGTCCGGCGCGTCGAGCCCGCCCGCTTCGCTCTTCAGGCGCTCATGGCGCTGCTGAAGCTGCTGAAGCTGCTGGTCGGCGTTGCGCTGGTGCGCGGCCTCGAGTTTCAGCGACTGTTCGGTCTGCGCGATCCGCGCGCGCTCGTCGTTGAGCTGCGCCTGCGCATCGCGCCATTTCGCTTCGAGCGCCGGCAGCGCGTCGTGCTTCGCGGCGGCGTTGTCTTCGGCGAGCGCGGCCTTCTCGTCGGCCATCGCGCGCGCTTCCTCGGCTTCCTCGAGCTCGTCCTGCGCCTTCTCGGCCTGCGCGCGCCATTGCTCGCGCTGCGCGTTCAGCGCGGCGATCTGCGCCTGCACACGATTGCGCGATTCGACGATGAACTTGATCTCGGCTTCGAGGCGGCTCACCTCGGCATTCGCCTCGTAGAGCGAACCCTGCGCGCCCTGCATCGCGTCGCTCGCCGAGTAATGCGCGACACGCAGTGTCTCGAGCTGCGCCTCGACCTCGCGCAGCTTCGCCGTCTGCGCCTCGAGGTCGATCTGCGCCTGTTCGATCGCGCGCTGCTGCTTCTGCTGCTCGCCCGCGGCCTCGTTCTTGCGCAGCAGCCACAGCAGGCGCTGCTTCTCCTCGCCGTCGGCGACGAGTTCCTTGTACTTGGTCGCGACGACGGCCTGCGCCTCGAGCTTCTCGAGGTTCGCACCGAGTTCGCGGACGATGTCCTCGACGCGCGTCAGGTTCTCGCGCGTGTCGTGCAGGCGGTTCTCGGTCTCGCGGCGGCGCTCCTTGTACTTCGAGACGCCCGCGGCTTCCTCGAGGAACACGCGCAGCTCTTCCGGCTTCGCCTCGATGATCCGCGCGATCATGCCCTGCCCGATGATCGCGTACGCACGCGGCCCGAGGCCCGTGCCGAGGAAGATGTCCTGGATGTCGCGGCGACGCGCCGGCAGGTTGTTGATGTAGTAACTCGACGTGCCGTCGCGCGTGAGCACGCGCTTCACGGCGATCTCGCCGTACTGGCCCCACTGGCCGGCCGCGCGGCCGTCGGAGTTGTCGAAGATCAGTTCGACGCTGGCCCGGCTGCCGGGCTTGCGGGCGGTCGAGCCGTTGAAGATCACGTCCTGCATCGACTCGCCGCGCAGCTCGGAAGCGCGCGACTCGCCGAGCACCCAGCGCACGGCGTCGATGATGTTGGACTTGCCGCACCCGTTCGGGCCCACCACGCCGACAAGCTGGCCCGGAACCTGGAAATGCGTGGGATCGACAAAGGATTTGAAGCCAGCGAGTTTGATCGAGCTCAGACGCACGGCGGTATCGGATGTGAAGAAGGTGTGAAACGGACGGAGCCGCACTGCGCGAGGCCGGACGGCCCATGCGCGCGACGCGCCCCGGAATTCAAAAGCGGGGCCGCGCGCATCCAGCGTTGGGCCCCGCAAACGGCTTCCATCATACCATCGCGCGTGCACCGTCCCGACCGTCGCCGGGTTTGTCCGGTGCCGGCGCGGCACGATGGACCCGGCTCGACAGCAGCGTGGCCAGCACGATGCACGCGCCGCCCGCCCACTCGCGCGCGGTCGGCAGCTCGTTCGCGAACACCCACGCCGACAGCGCGGTGATCACGATCTCGAACAGCATGATGATCGACGCACGGTTCGCCGGCACACGCGCGAGCCCGTACTGTACGAGCAGGTTGTTCGACGCCATCGTCACGCCGATCGCGACGATGATCAGCGCGGCGACACCGAGCTGGCCGCCCGCCGGCGCAGCCGGCAGCCCCTCGAACAGCGACGCGATCGCGCCGAACACGGCCGCGCCGCCGAACAGCGTCGCGGTGCGCATCTCCGCGCGCATCTCCGGCAGTTCGCGGCTCGCCTTGATCACGAGCACGTTGCTCATCGCGAAACTCAGCCCGGCGGCTAGGCCGGCCCATTCGGCCGGGCTGGCCGGCAGCGGCAAGCCGAGCGCCGGCGACCACAGCATCAGCATCGCGCCGCCGATCGACAGCGCCGCGAGCCCCGCGCCCGCCCAGGTCAGCCGCTCGCGCAGCAGGAAGTGCGCGTAGATCGCGGTCCACGCGGGGGTCAGGTAGAACAGCAGCATCACGCGCAGCACTTCGCCGTGGATCGTGCCCCACACGAACCCGAGGTTCGTCACGCCGGCCGTCACCGCGATGCCGGCCAGCACCCAGTGCCAGCGCAGCGTCGCGATCGTGCGGTGCCGCGCGACGATCACGAACAGGAACGCGACGAGGCTCGTCAGCGCGCTCGCGAGCGTGCCCGTCACGCCGAGCGACGCAAGGATCCGCAGCGGATACCAGATCAGGCCCCATACCGATGCGCCGATCAGGATGGCCAGCGTCGGCAGGCTGCCGCGTACCGCGTTATTCATTTGGTTCGATACCCTTTATTCGACCGGCCCGGCCGCCGTTCCGGCAGGCCGTGACCGCGTTCCGTCACGCTATAATCGTCCGTTGCGACCCGTGCGCCCGCGGCGCCCGTTCGCAGCAGCGCGGCGCGCCCGCCGCTTCTTTCGCTCCAACCGGCCGCGATGGCCGCTTCGCCCGTGAACCCTCGACTCGACTCGCTCCAGCCCTATCCCTTCGAAAAGCTGCGCGCCCTGTTCAAGGACGTGACGCCTTCCGGCGCCCTCAAACCGATCAGCTTCGGCATCGGCGAGCCCAAACATGCGACCCCGGCGCTGATCCGCGACGCCGTAGTGGCCGCCCTCGACGGTCTCGCGTCGTACCCGGCCACCGCCGGCTCGGACGCGCTGCGTACGTCGATCGCGCACTGGCTCGAGCGCCGCTACGGGCTGCCGGCCATCGATCCGGCCACGCAGGTGCTGCCCGTGTCGGGCTCGCGCGAGGCGCTGTTCTCGCTTGCCCAGACGGTGATCGACGCACGCCCGTCCGAAACGGGCGAGAAGGCGATCGTACTCTGTCCGAATCCTTTCTATCAAATTTACGAAGGCGCGGCGCTGCTGGCCGGTGCCGAACCCTATTTCGCGAACAGCGACCCGGCCCGCAACTTCGCGTGCGACTACGCGTCGGTGCCCGACGCGGTCTGGGCGCGCACGCAGCTGCTGTACGTCTGCTCGCCGGGCAACCCGACGGGCGCCGTGCTGACGCTCGACGACTGGCGCGAGCTGTTCGCGCTGTCCGACCGCCACGGTTTCGTGATCGCGTCCGACGAGTGCTATTCGGAGATCTATTTCGACGAAGCGGCACCGCCGCTCGGCGGCCTCGAGGCCGCGCACCGCCTCGGCCGCGGCTTCGAGCGGCTCGTGATGCTGTCGAGCCTGTCGAAACGCTCGAACGTGCCGGGCATGCGCTCGGGTTTCGTCGCCGGCGACGCCGCGCTGCTGAAGAAATTCCTGCTGTACCGCACGTACCACGGCGCGGCGCTGTCGCCGGTCTGGCAGCACGCGAGCATCGCCGCGTGGAACGACGAGGCGCACGTGCGCGAGAACCGCGCGCTGTACCTGCAGAAGTTCAACACGGTCACGCCGATGCTCGCCGACGTGATCGACGTGAAACTGCCCGAC
Organism: Burkholderia sp. HAN2018; assembly: GCF_024704855.1. Lineage (NCBI taxonomy): Bacteria > Pseudomonadati > Pseudomonadota > Betaproteobacteria > Burkholderiales > Burkholderiaceae > Burkholderia > Burkholderia sp. HAN2018. The sequence continues at coordinate 11,751 of NZ_QOBB01000091.1, forward strand.
GCGGCGTTCTACCTGTGGGCCGACGTGTCGCGCACCGGCCTGTCGGACACCGAGTTCGCCCGTCGCCTGTACGCCGACTATAATGTGACGGTTCTGCCCGGCTCGTACCTGGCGCGCGATGCGCACGGCACGAATCCGGGCCGCGATTTCATCCGGATCGCGCTCGTCGCGGGCACCCCCGAATGCGTCGAGGGCGCGCAACGCATCGTCGATTTCTGCCGGTCTCTCGCGCGGTAATCGTCCATCCGATCAATTCCATCCAATCTCCTGCGAAAACGAACATGTCGCAACAACTTCAGCAAATCATCGATACCGCCTGGGACAACCGCGCCGAGCTGTCGCCGAAGGCCGCGCCGGCCGACGTCCGCGAAGCCGTCGCGCACGCGATCGAGCAGCTCGACAAAGGCGCGCTGCGCGTTGCCGAGAAGATCGACGGCAACTGGACCGTGCATCAGTGGCTGAAGAAGGCCGTGCTGCTGTCGTTCCGCCTGGAGGACAACGCGCCGATGCCCGCCGGCGGCTACTCGCAGTTCTACGACAAGGTGCCGTCGAAGTTCGCGAACTACACGGCAGAAGATTTCGCCGCAGGCGGCTTCCGCGTCGTCCCGCCGGCCATCGCGCGCCGCGGCTCGTTCATCGCGAAGAACGTCGTGCTGATGCCGTCGTACACCAACATCGGCGCGTACGTCGACGAAGGCACGATGGTCGACACGTGGGCAACGGTTGGTTCGTGCGCGCAGATCGGCAAGAACGTGCACCTGTCGGGCGGCGTCGGCATCGGCGGCGTGCTCGAGCCGCTGCAGGCGAACCCGGTCATCATCGAAGACAACTGCTTCATCGGCGCCCGCTCGGAAGTCGTCGAAGGCGTGATCGTCGAGGAAAACTCGGTGATCTCGATGGGCGTGTACCTCGGCCAGAGCACGAAGATCTACGATCGCGAGACGGGCGAAGTCAGCTACGGCCGCATCCCGGCCGGTTCGGTCGTCGTCGCCGGCAATCTGCCGTCGAAGGACGGCTCGCACAGCCTGTATTGCGCGGTGATCGTCAAGAAGGTCGACGCGAAGACGCGCGCGAAGGTCGGCCTGAACGAGCTGCTGCGAGGCGACTGATGGCGAAGCCGCACACCGTGGTCGTCTACGGCATTCCGAACTGCGACACCGTGAAGAAGGCCCGCGTGTGGCTCGACGATCACGGCGTCGAATTCGAGTTCCACGACTTCAAGAAGCTCGGCGTCAGCGCGCCGCTGATCGAAGACTGGCTGAAGGACGTGTCGCTCGACGCACTCGTCAACAAGCGCGGCACCACGTGGCGCGGCCTCGACGACGCAATGAAGGCGGCCGCCGAAACGAAGACCGGCGCGGTCGCGCTGATGATCCACAAGCCGTCGGTCATCAAGCGTCCCGTGCTGGTGGTCAACGGCCGCGTGAAATCGCTCGGCTTCGTGGCCGATCAATACGCGGCGCTGTTTGCCGCATAGGGCCGCCCGCGCTGCGCCTGTCGGCGCAGCCCGACGTCTTGTCGCTGCCGGCCACCGCGCCGGCATTTTTTATCGAAAGTGGTCCGAACCATGTCCGCCACCCTAGCTCTTACCGAACAGCTGATCGCCCGCGCGTCCGTCACGCCCGACGACCAGCATTGCCAGCAGATCCTGACCGAGCGCCTCGCCGCGCTCGGCTTCGAATGCGAGACCATCGCGTCGCACGGCGTGACCAACCTGTGGGCCGTCAAGCGCGGCGCCGACGGCCGCGACGGCAAGCTGCTCGCCTTCGCGGGCCACACCGACGTCGTACCGACCGGCCCGCTCGAGCAATGGAGCTCGCCGCCGTTCATCCCCGCCCATCGGGACGGCAAGCTGTACGGCCGCGGCGCGGCCGACATGAAGACATCGCTCGCGGCGTTCGTCGTCGCATCCGAGGAATTCGTCGCGGCACACCCCGGCCACCGCGGCGCGATCGCGTTCCTGATCACGAGCGACGAGGAAGGCCCCGCCACCGACGGCACCGTGAAGGTCGTCGAGCTGCTCGAAGCGCGCGGCGAACGCATGGACTACTGCATCGTCGGCGAACCGACGTCGACCCGCGAACTCGGCGACGTCGTCAAGAACGGCCGCCGCGGCTCGATGTCGGGCGAACTGGTCGTCAAGGGCGTACAGGGCCACATCGCCTATCCGCACCTCGCGAAGAACCCGATCCACCTGCTCGCGCCGGCGCTCGCCGAACTCGCCGCCGAGCAGTGGGACGAAGGCAACGAATATTTCCCGCCGACCACCTGGCAGGTGTCGAACCTGCACGCCGGCACCGGCGCGACCAACGTGATCCCCGGCCATGCCGACCTGCTGTTCAACTTCCGCTTCTCGACCGCGAGCACGGTCGAGGGCCTGCAGGCGCGCGTGCACGCGATTCTCGACAAGCACGGCCTCGAATACACGCTGAAGTGGTCGGTGAGCGGCCTGCCGTTCCTCACGCCGCGCGGCGAGCTGTCGGGCGCGCTGGAAAACGCGATCCGCACCGAGACCGGCATCACGACCGAGCTGTCGACCACGGGCGGCACGTCGGACGGCCGTTTCATCGCGCGCATCTGCCCGCAGGTGATCGAGTTCGGCCCGCCGAACGGCAGCATCCACAAGATCGACGAGCACATCGAAGTGCGCTTCATCGATCCGCTGAAGAACGTGTACCGCCGCGTGCTCGAACAACTGATCGCCTGATGGAGCCTCGCATGACGACACCTTTTGCCACTGTTCGCGACCTGCTGCGCTACGCGGTCACGCGCTTTTCGAAGGCGAAGCTCGCGTTCGGCCACGGCTCCGACAATGCGTACGACGAAGCGGCCTATCTCGTGCTGCGCACGCTCGAACTGCCGCTCGACACGCTCGAGCCGTTCCTCGATGCACGGCTCCTGCCCGACGAAATCGCGGCCGTGCTCGCGGTGATCGAACGGCGCGCGACCGACCGCGTGCCGGCCGCGTACCTCACGCATGAAGCCTGGATGCATGGCCACCGCTTCTACGTCGACGAACGCGTGATCGTGCCGCGCTCGTTCATCGGCGAACTGCTCGACGACGGGCTGCAGCCGTACGTCGCCGATCCCGAACAGGTCGGCGCCGTGCTCGAGCTGTGCACGGGCTCGGGCTGCCTCGCGATCCTCGCGGCGAGCGCGTTCCCGAATGCCGAGATCGACGCGGTCGACCTGTCCGACAAGGCCCTCGAAGTCGCCGAGATCAACGTGCGCGACTACGGCCTCGAAGACCGCGTCGCACTGCACCGCGGCGACCTCTACGCGCCGCTGCCCGCGTTCCGCACCGACCCGGGCACGCGTTACGACGTGATCCTGACGAACCCGCCGTACGTGAATGCGTCGTCGATGGCCGCACTGCCGCCCGAGTACCGCCACGAGCCGGAGATGGCGCTCGCGGGCGGCGATGACGGGATGAACATCGTGCGACGCATCGTCGCCGAAGCCCATCGCTGGCTGCACGACGACGGCGTGCTCGTCGTCGAGATCGGCAACGAGCGCGAGAACGTCGAAGCCGCGTTCGGCGGCCTCGAACTCACGTGGCTGCCCACCAGCGCGGGCGACGACGCCGTCTTCCTGATCCAGGCGTCCGACCTGCCGCGCAAGGCCTGAGCCTTTCCGGCCCGCCCGCCGTGCGGCGCACCATTGCGCCGCACGGTTGGGTAAGATGCGCGTAGGCGGCCGCCCGGCCGCGCGACCTCAGGAGTCCGTCACGCGCCCATGACCCTCGACTGGCTACATCTCGGCACCCTGATCCTGACCATCCATGTGCTCGGGATCGTCGCGGCGTGCCACGCGATCATGAACACGCGCACGTCGCAAGGCGCGATCGCATGGGCCGTCTCGCTTGCGGCCATGCCGTACCTGACGCTCGTTCCATACCTGTTCCTCGGTCGCAGCAAGTTCTCCGGCTACGTCGATGCCCGGCGCCACGAGCTGGAAATGTTACGCATGCACACACCCCGCTCGCCCTGGCTCAGCACCGACGCGACCGACGGGCCGGCCGCCGACGCGATCGGCCAGGCCGCGGTGCTCGCGCTCACGCGGCTCGGCGGCATGCCGTTCCTCGGCGGCAATTCGGTGCGCACGCTCGTGAACGGCGATGCGACGTTCTCGGCGATCCTGGCCGCAATCGACGCCGCGCGCGATTACGTGGTGGTGCAGTTCTTCATCGTGCGCGACGATGCGCTCGGCCGGATGCTGCGCGACTCGCTGCTCGCGCGTGCGGCAGCCGGCGTGCGCTGCTGCCTCCTGTACGACAGCATCGGCAGCTTCGACTTGCCGCACAGCTACGTCGACACATTGCGCCGGGGCGGCGTCGAGGTTCATCCTTTCGCGACCAACCGGAAGTTCGTCAACCGTTTCCAGCTCAACTTCCGCAACCACCGCAAGATCGTCGTCGTCGACGGCAATCGCGCGTTCGTCGGCGGCCACAACGTCGGCGTCGAATATCTCGGGGCGAAGCCGCGCCTGTCGCCGTGGCGCGACACGCACATCGAGATACGCGGCCCCGTGGTCGCGAGCATCCAGTACGTGTTCGCCGAAGACTGGCACTGGGCGACGCAGAAGCTGCCGCCGCTCGCGATGCCGCCGCCCGCGCAGCCGGGCGACAACATGCATTGCCTCGCCGTGCCGATGGGGCCGGCCGACAAGCAGGAGACGGGCTCGCTGTTCTTCGTCGAGGCGATCAACGCTGCGCGCGAACGGGTCTGGATCACCACGCCGTACCTCGTTCCCGACGAAGCCGTGATCTCCGCGCTGAAGCTCGCCGTCATGCGCGGCGTCGACGTGCGCATCCTGATTCCGAGCCGACGCGATCACTACGTGGTATTCGAGGCGTCGAAGCTGTACGCGCGCGATCTGATCGATGCAGGCGTGAAGGTATTCCGCTACCGGCCCGGCTTCCTGCACCAGAAGGTCGTGCTGATCGACCGCATCGCGGCGGCGATCGGCAGCGCGAATCTCGACAACCGCTCGTTCCGCCTCAATTTCGAGATCATGGTGCTGACCGTCGACCGCGCATTCGCCGACGAGGTCGAGACGATGCTCGTTGCCGACTTCGCACAGGCGTACGAGGTCGATGCGAACGAATACCGCCGCTCGCCTGCCTGGCGACGCATCGCGATGCACGTCGCGCGACTGTTCGCACCGATCCTCTGACGGCCGGGACCGCGACGGCGGGCGGGCGACCCGCACCGGCACCGCGAACGCCGCCGGCAGCCGTCACAGCAGCTTGTCGATATCCGCGGCGATTTCGTCCGGCTTGGTGGATGGCGCATAGCGCTTGACGATGCGCCCTTCGCGATCGATCAGGAATTTCGTGAAGTTCCACTTGATCGCCTTGAGGCCGAGAATGCCGGGCGCCTCATCGGTCAGGTAGCGGTACAGCGGATGCGCATGGTCGCCCTTCACGTCGATCTTCGCGAACATCGGGAACGTGACGCCGTAATTGCGCTCGCAGAACGCGCCGATCTGCGCGGCGTCGCCGGGCTCCTGCTTGCCGAACTGGTTGCACGGAAAGCCGAGTACATAGAAGCCACGCGCCGCGTACTGGTCGTACAGCTTCTGCAGGCCCGCGTACTGCGGCGTGAAACCACACTCGCTCGCGGTGTTGACGATCAGCAGCACCTTGCCGCGATACGCGTCGAGCGAGGCCGGCGCGCCGGCAAGCGTCTCTGCGCTGAACGAATACAGGGTGGACATCGGGCACTCCTTTTACGAAACCGGATCGACGTGGAGTCTAGGCGAAATTGCGCCATTGCGGCATCCGCCGAACGGCCAATGCCCGGCGCAGGCGGCGCGCAGTCTAGAATAGCGGTTTTGGCCAGTCATTTCCGCCGTGATCCGTTTCAATCAGTTCAGCCTTGCGCGCGGCACCAAGCCGCTGTTCGAGTCGACCTCCTTCGTACTCAATCCCGGCGAGAAAGCCGGCCTGATCGGCGCGAACGGCGCCGGCAAGTCGACGCTGTTCTCGGTCCTGCGCGGCGAGCTGCACTCCGACGGCGGCGATTTCTCGATGCCGCCGTCGTGGCGGATCGCCCACGTGTCGCAGGAAACGCCCGCCGTCGACCGCTCGGCGCTCGACTACACGCTCGACGGCGACGCCGCGCTGCGCGAGATCGAGGCGCGCATCGCCGCCGCGTCCGCCGCGCATGACGGCGCCGCCGAAGCCGATGCGCACGCGGCGTTCGCCGACGCCGACGGCTACACCGCGCCGGCCCGTGCCGAGGCGCTGCTGCTCGGTCTCGGCTTCACGCTCGCGCAGACGCGCGAATCCGTCGCCAGCTTCTCCGGCGGCTGGCGCATGCGCCTGAATCTCGCGCAGGCGCTGATGTGCCGCTCCGACCTGCTGCTGCTCGACGAACCGACGAACCACCTCGACCTCGACGCGATCGTCTGGCTCGAAGACTGGCTGCACCGCTACCCCGGCACGCTCGTCGTGATCTCGCACGACCGCGAATTCCTCGATTCGATCTGCAATGTCACGCTGCACCTGGAAAACCGCCAGGTGAAGCGCTACGGCGGCAACTACTCGCAGTTCGAAGTGCTGCGCGCGCAGCAACTGGCGCTGCAGCAAAGCGCCTACGAAAAGCAGCAGAAGACGATCGAGCACCTGCAGAGCTTCGTCGACCGCTTCAAGGCCAAGGCGACCAAGGCCAAGCAGGCGCAGAGCCGCATGAAGGCGCTCGAGAAGATGGAGCTGATCGCGCCCGCGCACATCGCGTCGCCGTTCACGTTCGAATTCCGCACACCCGATGCCGCGCCGAACCCAATGATGGTGATGGAAGACGTCCGCTGCGGCTACCACGCCGACGGCGGAGCGGAGATCCCGATCGTCGAGCGCGTCGCGCTGTCGATCCAGAACGGTCAGCGCATCGGCCTGCTCGGCGCGAACGGCCAGGGCAAGTCGACGCTGATCAAGACGCTGGCCGGCACGCTCGCGCCGCTGTCGGGGCACGTCCGCGACGGCAAGGGGCTGACGATCGGCTATTTCGCGCAGCACCAGCTCGAAACGCTGCGTGAGGACGATTCGCCGCTGGCGCATCTGGCGCGGCTCGCGCCCGACACGCGCGAGCAGGAACTGCGCGACTTCCTCGGCGGCTTCAACTTTTCGGGCGACATGGCCACCAGCCCGGTCGGGCCGTTTTCGGGCGGCGAAAAGGCACGCCTCGCGCTCGCGCTGATCATCTGGCAGAAACCGAACCTGCTGCTGCTCGACGAACCGACCAACCACCTCGACCTCGAAACGCGCCATGCGCTGACGATGGCGCTCGCGCAGTTCGAGGGCACGCTGATCCTCGTCTCGCACGACCGCCACCTGCTGCGCGCGACGACCGACCAGTTCATGCTGGTCGCGAAGCACCGGCTGCAGCCGTTCGACGGCGACCTCGACGACTACCGCGACTGGCTGCTGCAGCACGCGGCCGAGCAGCGCGCCGCCGCGAAGGCGGACAGCGCGGCTTCGTCGGGCGCAGGTGCCGCGGCCAACCGCAAGGACCAGAAGCGTCAGGCCGCCGAGGAACGGCAGCGCCTGTCAGTGCTGAAGAAGCCGCTGCAGACGCGTATCACGAAGCTCGAAAAGGAAATGGAGACGCTGCACGCGGAGAAGGCACGCCTCGACGCATTCGTCGCCGATCCGGCGAGCTACGAAGCCGAGCGCAAGACGGAGCTGACCGATGCGATCCGCAAGCTCGGGGACGTCAACACGCGTCTCGAGACGGTCGAGGCCGACTGGCTTGCCGCGCAGGAAGAGCTCGAGCAGATCGGCTGACCGCTGTCGCGGCACAACCGGCCGGTACGCCAGCCCGGCGTGCCGGCTGCCTCGGCACCGCAGCACCTTGATATCGCGACACCTCGACAGGCCCATCCGTCCTTCTTCGGGCCCGGATACGACAAGGCCGGGCGCACGGTCCCGGCCTGTTCATTCACTACCGTCGTCACCCGGTTCGCCGGCCATCCGCCAGGCTGCCGGCTCAGCGGCGCGGCAGCGTATCGCGCGGCATCTGCTCGTCGTCGCCCATCAGGTACCGGCGCCCTTCTGTCGGCCGCCGGATCGCGGCAGCGACTTCCGCTTCCGTCACGTCCTCGGACACGACCTTGCGCGCGAGGCGCCCCTCTTCGTCGATCCACTCGACGATCCGGCATCCACCTCCCCAGGGTTGGCGAATCGGCTCCGACACGCGGCAGCCGCGCAGGTTGTAAAGGCGTCCGCCCGGCGCTTCCCCATAGGATTTCAACATAGGTTCCCTTCGCATTGCGCGGTTCGACAATCCGGCAAAGGATAGGGAAAAGCGATGTCCGGCGGGTTACAGAAGCCTACATATTCTTTACAACGAATTACGCGCCAGATCGCCGGCAGGCCCGGCCCGCGTGCCGGTGCAGCCGGTCACTCGAGATCGCGCACGCGGTCGATCGCCTGCTCGAGCCGATCGACGGCCATCACGTTCAGCCCTTCGATCGGCTGCTTCGGCGCGTTCGCCTTCGGGATCAACGCGGACGTGAAACCGAGCTTCGCGGCCTCGCGCAGCCGCTCCTGCCCGCGCGGCGACGGCCGGATCTCGCCCGCCAGCCCCACTTCGCCGAACACGATCAGCCCCTTCGGCAGCGCCTTGTTGCGCATCGACGAATGGATCGCGAGCAGCACCGCGAGGTCGGCGGCCGGCTCGGTGATCTTCACGCCGCCCACCGCATTGAGGAACACGTCCTGGTCGAAGCACGCGATGCCCGCATGACGGTGCAGCACCGCGAGCAGCATCGCGAGCCGGTTCTGTTCGAGGCCGACCGCGAGCCGGCGCGGGTTCGGCACGTGCGCGGTGTCGACGAGCGCCTGGACTTCGACGAGCAGCGGGCGCGTGCCCTCCTGTGTAACGAGCACGCACGAGCCGGGCACGACCTGCTCGTGCTGCGACAGGAACAGTGCGGACGGATTCGCGACGCCGCGCAGCCCGCGCTCCGTCATCGCGAACACACCAAGTTCGTTGACCGCGCCGAAGCGGTTCTTGAACGCGCGCACGAGCCGAAACGACGAGTGCGTGTCGCCTTCGAAGTACAGGACCGTGTCGACGATGTGCTCGAGCACGCGCGGGCCGGCCAGATTGCCTTCCTTCGTCACGTGCCCGACCATGATGATCGCGGTGCCCGACTGCTTCGCGATGCGCGTGAGCTGCGCCGCGCATTCGCGCACCTGCGCGACGGAGCCGGGGGCCGACGTGAGCGCTTCCGAGTAGACGGTCTGGATCGAGTCGATCACGGCCACGTCCGGCCGTTCCGTGTCGATCGCGGCCTGGATCTTCTCGAGCTGGATCTCGGCGAGCAGCTTCAGTTCGTCTGCCGGCGCACCGCCGTCGAGCAGCGCAAGCCGTTGCGCGCGCAACGCGATCTGCGCAGCCGATTCCTCGCCGCTGATATAGAGCGCGCGCCGCTCGCTCGCGATGTCCGCGAGCGATTGCAGCAGCAGCGTCGATTTGCCGATACCCGGATCGCCGCCGATCAGTACGACGCCGCCCGGCACGAGCCCGCCGCCGAGCACGCGGTCGAATTCGCCGATGCCGGTGGAGAAGCGCGGCACGTCGGCTGCTTCGATGTCGACGAGACGCTGCACGGGCGCACGCTTCGCAAGCGACTGGAAACGATGGGCCGACGGCGTTTCAGGAACCGATTCGACGAGCGTATTCCAGGCCTGGCACGACGGGCATTGCCCTTGCCACTTCGGGGTCTGTCCGCCGCACTCGCTGCAGACGTATACGGTTTTCTGTTTGGCCACGCGCGATGCCCTTATTCCGCGCGCACGGGCACACGGCCGGCGACTGCACACATCAGCTCGTAACCGATCGTGCCGCAATGGCGGGCGACGTCGTCGATCGGCAATGCATTGCCCCACAGCTCGACACGCGCGCCGACGCCGGCTTGCGGGCACGGGGTCAGGTCGACGGTAATCATGTCCATCGACACGCGACCGACGATCCGCGTGCGGATGCCGTCGACGATCACGGGCGTGCCTTCGGGCGCGACCCGCGGATAACCGTCCGCATAACCGCATGCGACCACGCCGATCCGCATCGGCGCCTGCGCGGAAAACGTCGAGCCGTAGCCGATCGCCTGGCCCTTCGCGATCGTCTGCACCGCGATCAGTTCGGACGCGAGCGTCATCGCCGGCTTCAGCCCCGTGTCGGCGATGTCGGACGACAGCCCCGACGGCGACGCGCCGTACAGCACGATCCCCGGGCGCACCCAGTCGAAATGCGTGTCCGGATGCCACAGCACGGCGGCCGAGTTCGCGAGACTGCGCGCGCCGGCGATGTTTTCCGCGCCGCGCTCGAACGTCGCGAGCTGCTCGGCGACGCCGCGCTCGTTGTCCGCATCCGAAAAATGGGTCATCAACGTGATCTGGCCGATGCCGGGGCACGCGCGGGCGCGCTCCCACGCGGCGCGGTATTTCTCCGGCAGGTAGCCGAGCCGGTTCATCCCGCTGTTCATCTTGAGCTGCACGTTGACGGGTTTCGACAGCCGCGCCGTTTCCAGCATCCGCATCTGCTCGTCGTTGTGGACGGTCGTCGTCAGGCTGTAGCGGTCGATCACGTCGATGTCGGTCGAGCGGAAGAACCCCTCCAGCAGCAGGATCGGGCCGGCCCAGCCGAGCTCGCGCAGCTTGACTGCCTCGTCGAGGTCGAGCAGGCCGAAGCCGTCGGTGCCGCGCAGGCCCGGAAACGCGCGGGCGAGACCGTGCCCGTACGCGTTCGCCTTGACGACCGCCCAGACCTTGGACGGGCCGGCAAAGCGGCGGACGACGGAGAGATTGTTCGCGAGAGCGGCGGTGTGGATGGTGGCGGAGATCGGGCGCGGCATGGGAAATTTACGTAAAGACGCTTGCGAATCATCAGCTTACCGCGCCTTTTGAGCACTGAAGCCGACAACTTGCGGAACGATCGGGGAATCTTGCTAGTCCGAACTGGCGTATTTTCATGTTATAAAGCCGTGCGCACAACCCATTTCGAACGGAATAAGCCGATCGCATACCAGGCGGCCTACGCGGCCCTGCCGCAGCGACGAAAGCATCGCATCAGATGAAAAAAGGTTTTTACACCATCATGGCCGCGCAGTTTTTCTCGTCGCTGGCCGACAATGCGCTCCTCATCGCCGCCATCGCCCTGCTGAAAGACCTTCACGCCCCCAACTGGATGACACCGCTGTTGAAGCTGTTCTTCGTGTTGTCCTATGTGGTGCTGGCGGCGTATGTCGGTGCGTTCGCGGATTCGCGCCCGAAGGGCCGCGTGATGTTCATCACCAACTCGATCAAGGTGGTCGGCTGCATGATCATGCTGTTCGGCGCCCACCCGCTGATCGCGTACGGGATCGTCGGCTTCGGCGCGGCAGCCTACTCGCCCGCGAAATACGGCATTCTCACCGAGCTGCTGCCGGCCGACCGGCTGGTCGCCGCCAACGGCTGGATCGAAGGCACGACCGTCAGCTCGATCATCCTCGGCACCGTGCTCGGCGGTGCGCTGATCAGCCCGCACATCGCGTCGCACGTGATCGCGCATACCCCCGCCTGGATCGGCACGCCCGCCGAAGCGGCGATGGCGATCATCATGGCGATCTACGTGGTCGCCGCGCTGTTCAACCTGCGCATTCCCGATACCGGCGCCCGCTACCCGAAGCAGGAACGCGGCCCGGTCAAGCTCCTCACCGATTTCGCCGACTGCTTCATGGTGCTGTGGCGCGACAAGCTCGGCCAGATCTCGCTGGCGGTCACGACGCTGTTCTGGGGTGCGGGTGCGACGCTGCAGTTCATCGTGCTGAAGTGGGCTGAAGTCTCGCTCGGCATGTCGCTGTCCGAAGGCGCGATCCTCCAGGCCGTGGTCGCGGTCGGCGTCGCGGCCGGCGCAATCGCCGCCGCGGCCCGGATCCCGTTGAAGAAGTCGCTGACCGTGCTGCCCGTCGGCATCGTCATGGGCATCGCGGTGATGCTGATGGCGTTTTACACGCGCGACCTGTTCCCGTCGCACTGGGCCGTGCATTTCGGCCACCTGCGCATGCCCGTGTACCTGATCATCGCGTACATCTTCCTGATGTGCGTGGGCGCGCTGTCCGGTTACTTCGTCGTTCCGATGAACGCGCTGCTGCAGCATCGCGGCCACGTGCTGCTGTCGGCTGGCCACTCGATCGCGGTGCAGAACTTCAACGAGAACCTGTCGGTGCTCGTGATGCTGTGCCTGTATGCGGTGCTCGTGTGGCTCGACGTGCCGGTCGGCGTCGTGATCGTCCTGTTCGGCACGTTCGTCTGCCTGACGATGTGGCTCGTGATGCGCCGCCACCAGGCGAACCAGCGCCAGTTCGACTCGGTCGCGCTGATCGGCGAATCGCGGCACTGACGCTACACTTCCCGTTTCCGTCCGCCGGCGCCGGTCTCCGAACCGGCGCATTGCCCCGATGACGCACCCGATACCCAACATCCTGACGATCGCCGGCTCCGATTCGGGCGGCGGCGCAGGCATCCAGGCCGACCTGAAGACGTTCTCCGCGCTTGGCGCCTACGGCGCCAGCGCGATCACCGCGTTGACCGCCCAGAACACCCGCGGCGTAACTGGCGTGCATGCGCCGGACGCGGCGTTCGTGGCCGCACAGCTCGACGCGGTGTTCAGCGACATCCGCATCGATGCGGTCAAGATCGGGATGCTCGCGAATGCCGCGATCGTGCACGCGGTCGCCGACGCGCTGCGGCGTTATACGCCACGCTTCGTCGTACTCGACACGGTGATGATCTCGAAGAGCTCGCACGCGCTGCTGGCGCCTGACGCCGTCGACGCGTTGCGCGATGCGCTGCTGCCGCTCGCGACGGTCGTGACGCCGAACCTGCCCGAAGCGGCCGCGCTGCTGAACGACGTGCCCGCCACCACGGAAGACGACATGGTCCGGCAAGGCCGGGCCCTGCTACAGACGGGCGCGCGTGCCGTACTGATGAAAGGCGGCCACCTGCCGGACGCGTCCGCGAGCCCCGACTGGCTCGTCGAAGCGGCGCGCACCGTGCGGCTCGACGGTGCACGCGTACCGGTCAGCAACACGCACGGCACCGGCTGCACGCTGTCGTCGGCGATCGCCGCGCTGCTTCCGCAACAGCCCGACCTCGAAAGCGCAGTGCGCGAAGCCAAGACCTACCTGACCGGCGCGATCGCCGCGAGCGGCCACCTCGACGTCGGCCACGGCGTCGGCCCCGTCCATCACTTCCATCGCTGGTGGTGAGCGCCGGCTGACGCGGCGTCAGTGATCCTGCGCCGCGAACGCCTGCGCGCGCACCGGCCAGTCGTCCGGCACGACGAACCCGCGCGCCCGTTCGCGCCAGGTGCCGTCACCGCCCTTTTCATGAATACCGATCAGCGCGGGGGCCTCGCGCGTCGTCAACACGGGCGGCAGTTCCAGAGCGGCCGCCAGCGGTTCCGGCTCGAATCCGGTATCGGCGGCGGCACGCCGCGGCGCCAGCCACGCCAGCCTCGGCAACACACTCCATGCGGCGCCGGCGGGCTGCGCGGCCGCCCACGCCGGCCACTGCGCGTGCGTCAGCCAGAATCCGCGCGGGTGATCCGGCGCGATTTCGGCGGACACCGGCGGCAACGGCTCGCCGTGCGGATAGAACAACCAGCCCTTGATGAACATCTGCGCGTCGGACGGCGCGCCGTAGCCGAGCCGCGCAAACCCGTCGTGTTCGCCGAGGCGCAACTGGTGATCGAGCAGCCGGCTGCGCTTGCGGTCGAACCGGTCGACGAGATTGGGGCCGACGAAGTCGGCAAGCGATGCACCGTCGCGTACCGGCGCGCACAAATAGCACTTCACCGCGAGTTCCCAATGCAGGCGCTGGCCGCCCGGCGCGTCGACGAGAAAATCGACTTCGCCGAGCGTCTTGCCGTTGCTGCGCAGCGGGAGATTGGCCGCGACGAGCCGCAGCGACGGGCCGTGTGTCAGGAAATACTCGAGCAGGCATTCCGCGTAGCGGCCGAGCCGGGTGGGCCGGAACCCGTCGAGCGCGCGATGCAGCGGCCCGGGCTGCGCATCGAGCGCGGCGAGCCACGCGTGGACGGCCGACTGCCCGGCCGCATCCGGCCACGGGCGCGCAAGCGGCGCTCCCGGTACCGCGGTGAGGAGGCTCGGGCTGGCAAGCAACCAGCCCAGATCGCGAACCGCGGCGTCATGCAGCGTATCGACGAATGCGCACGCCGCGCCCGTCGTCATTGCCCGGCCGGCCCGTTCACGTCGGCGCCTTCCGCGCGCCGGAACGTGTCGCGTGCGAGGCACAGGTCGGCCCATGCCTTCGACTTGTCCTGCAGGCTGCGCAACAGGTATGCCGGGTGATAGGTCACGATCACCGGCACGCCCTCGTACGCATGCACGCGGCCGCGCAGCGACGCGATGCTCGCATCCGTCTTCAGCAGGGTTTGCGCGGCGAAACGGCCGAGCGCGACGATCAGCTTCGGCTTCACGAGCGCGACCTGACGCTGCAGATAAGGCTCGCAGCGCGCGACCTCGTCCGGCTCCGGGTTGCGGTTGCCGGGCGGCCGGCACTTGATCACGTTCGCGATGTACACGTTGTCGCCGCGCTGGAGCGACAGCGACTGCAGCATGTTGTCGAGCAGCTTGCCGGCCTGACCGACGAACGGCTCGCCCTGCTTGTCCTCGTTCTCGCCCGGCGCTTCGCCGATCAGCATCCAGTCCGCTTCGCGGTCGCCGACCCCGAACACGGTATTGGTCCGCTTCTCGCACAGCCGGCAGAGCGTGCAGTCGGCCACGCGCGCAGCCAGCGCGTCCCAGTCGAGTGTCGCAACCGGGGTTTCGGCGCGTCGCAATGGGGCCGCCGGCGCGGGATCGCCCGGCGGCGCCGCATCGAACCACGCAAAATCGTCGGCTCCGGCAGGCGGCGCATCGTCCATCGGCGGCATCGTGTCGGTCGATGCGACCGGCGCGGCGCGCGCGGGCACGCGATCGCCGTCGTCGACGCGGTGCGCCGGGGCGGCAGGCTCGCGAACCGGCGGAACATCGACGCCCCGC
This sequence comes from Burkholderia sp. HAN2018, assembly GCF_024704855.1. Classification (NCBI taxonomy): domain Bacteria; kingdom Pseudomonadati; phylum Pseudomonadota; class Betaproteobacteria; order Burkholderiales; family Burkholderiaceae; genus Burkholderia; species Burkholderia sp. HAN2018. The sequence continues at coordinate 26,802 of NZ_QOBB01000091.1, forward strand.
GCCACTGCCGGCGTCACCTCGTCTTGCACCGGCGTACGCGCGGTGCGCGCAGGTCGCTCGGTCGCAACGACGGCAGGTGCGGCGTTCTCCGCCCCCGTTTGCGCCGCGGCGGGCGCTTCGACTGCCGCACCCGCGTCCGCGCCTTCATTCGCGCCCTGCCCGCGCCGCACCCAGATCTGCGCGAGGCCCATTTCCTCGAGCGCCGCTTCAGCCCATGCCATGCGCGTCCCCCTCATCCTTGTTCAGCGTCAGACGCATCACGATCGCGTCTTCCCGGCTGTGGTGCTTCGCCGGGTAGTAATTCTTGCGCCGGCCGATCGTCACGAAGCCGAAGCGCTCGTACAGATGGATCGCGCGCGGATTGGACGGCCGCACCTCGAGCAGCACGCCGTCGAGCCGCTCCGCGCGCGAAATGCGCACGGCCTCGCGCAGCAGCGCAAGGCCCGCACCCGCGCGCTGCGCGGCCGGCGCGACGCACAGGTTCAGCAGGTGCATCTCGTCGACCACGGGCATCAGCACGCAATAGCCGACGAGCGAACCCGTCACGTGCCGCAGGCACACGCCCAGGTAGCCGTTGCGCAACGAATCCTCGAAGTTGCCGCGGCTCCACGGGAACTCGTACGCGACGTGCTCGATCGCGACGACCTCGTCGAGATCGGCATCCGTCATCGGCGCCAGGTAGCGGTCGCTCAGCAGTACGCCCGTCATCCCTTCGCTCCGCCTGCCTGAGCGGCGCGTGCCGCGACGCGCTCGGCGGTCGTCTGTGCCACCTTGTCGCGCACGTACTCCGGTGCGGCCTGGTCGGCCGGCACCGTACGGCCGGCGCGGAACGCGCGCAGCGCGGCATGGGCGACCGCCAGCGCGTGCGGCATCGCGTCGCCGTCGATCACGGCCGCGTG